>NZ_JAYGHZ010000276.1:0-14674 GCF_034931285.1 Synechococcus sp. BA-120 BA3 | reverse complement strand
CCCGGTAGCGGTACTCGGCATCGGCGGCCTGCTCGGGCGCCGCCAGGGGTTCGGCGCCGGGCTGGCTGGCCAAGAACGCGGCCACGAAGGCCTCCGGCTCCGGCCGCAGGCGCAGGGCCGTGGCGAAACGCCAGGCGGCGCCGGTGGGGTAGCCGTCGTGGTGGAGGTAGAGGTGGCGCTCCGGGACGCCGGGAAAACCGGTGAACGAGTAGACGGCACGGGTGGCCAAGGGGCTGGGGCGGCTGCACTCGGAAGTGCCACCGGCGTCTCACAACCATGGGCTGACTCTGGCCGTACGATGGACGTACAAAGAGGCCGGCCGATGGACACCGCCCCCACCCGCGCCCGCGATCGGCGCCTGGAAGTTCGGGCCACGGCGGAGGACCGCCAACTGATTGATCGGGCGGTGGCTGCTTCCGGCACCGATCTCACGGGATTCGTGATCACCCATCTGCGCCTGGCCGCCCAGCAGGTGCTTGCCGACCGCGAAGGGTTCCGCCTTGACCCCGAGGCGCTGGAGGCCTGGGAGCGCGTCAACCAACGGCCGGCACGGTCGCTGAAGGGCCTGCGCGAGCTCATGGATCGGCCCTCACCGTTCCAGGAGTGAGCGCCGGCTACCTGTCACCCAGGCTGCTGGCGTCCAGTGACCGCCGTGAGGGTTTCGAATGCCGATCAGAAGAGCAGACGATCTGGTTGAGACAGCACGCCCGCCAGGCCCATGCCCGTGGCGGCACCAGGAGGGTGTTCGTGGTCAACGAAGACGGCGGCAGTGATGTGGTGGCCTACTACGGCTGGTGCATGGCCAGCATCACTCCTGCCCAGGCTCCACCGCGCCTGAGAAAAGGTGCTGGCCGCTATCCCCAGCCCGTTGCCCTGCTGGCCCGGCTTGGCGTCGACCTTCAGCATGAGGGGCAAGGCCTCGGTGCCGCTCTACTTGCGGATGTGATCAGCCGAACGGCCCAGATCGGCTCCGAAGTGGGATGCCGAGGGTTGCTCGTCCATGCCGAGAGCGCATCAGCCAGGGCGTTCTATCTGCATCTCATTCCAGAGTTTGAGCCGTCCCCCACCGACCCCTTGCATCTGGTGCTGCTGATGAAGGACATCCTGCGGACATTGGGGTGAGTTCCCTATGCTCGGAAGAGATCTAAACGCGGATCCCGCGAATGAGAACTGTGAAAAGCCTGATTGAGGAACTGAGCAGGTTTCCTGAAGAGGCTCTCTGCCATGCCTATGAAGGAGAGATCATCGGGATCGTTGTTCGGCTCGGCGAACGCGATGGAGTGATCCACTGCAGTGAGCGTGAAGGTGCTGAAGAGGAATCAGAGCCGTTCAAAGACTTGTAAAGCGCGGCAGATCAGATGACCTGGAGGTCATCGCTGGAATCGCGGACGTTGATCCGCTGGTCTTTCAAGCCCTGGCTACGCTCCGCACATCACCGACCTCGAAGTAAGCGAGGAGTTGTTGCTTTTCAGGATCCAGTGATGCCGGAAGGCTCAGGCCATCCTGGGTGCCATGGCGCCAGGACTGCACTCCCCGTCCAGCTCTGCCATGCGGGAAGGCCTGTCCATCAGCCTCCCTGCGGACCTCACGGACGAGCTCGACCAGGCCACGGCCGCGGAGGGGATCTCGCGCAGCGATCTGGTCCGCGACGGCCTGCGGGCCTACCTCATGGCGCGCCGCTTCCGGGCCTTGGGGCCGCCATGGTTCCGTACGCCGAGGCCCAGGGGGTCTTCACCGATGACGACGTCTTCCGCCTGGTGTCGTGAAGCTGGCCGGCAGATTTCGTGTGCCGGGGACTGTCACCGAGGCCGCAAGCCAGCTGCTGACGGCGAAGGCAGAGCTCGTCGTGCCAGTGCCTCTGGTCGCAGCTGTCTGCCGCGATCCCGACGCCGACTGGATTCTGGCCACGGCCCGCGCTGGTGCCTGTATCTGGCTCGTCACCGGCGACAGGGATCTCCTCGCCACAGGGGAGCACGCAGGCTGCAGGATCCTTGCCCCAGCGGCGTTCTGGCGCTCTGAGGCGGATCAGTCGGAGGGCCGATGAGCGTGGGGTGGGGTGACGGAAACGCGTCTGCGGCTTTTCGTCCTACCCGAAGCCACCGAAGTGGGGCCACTAAGCTGATGCTTGATGCTTTGTCATCAGATGCGTACGACCCTGCAGCTCGATGACGACGTGCTGGCGGCGGCCCGGGTGCTGGCCCGGCAGAGGGGCACCAGCCTGGGGGCCGTGATCAGCGCACTGGCCCGCCAGGGGCTGGTGGCCCCGCCCCCTGACGACGCCGGCACCGGTCCCAGCCACCGCAACGGCTTGCCCCTGCTGCCCTGGAAGCCGGAGGGGGCGCCGGTGGACCTCGCGCTGGTCAACAGCCTGCGCGACGACCTGCCATGAGCGAGGCCCTGCTGGATGTGAACGTGCTGATCGCCCTGCTCGACCCGCGCCATGTGCACCACGAGCAGGCCCATGGCTGGTTCGCCAGCACCCCGTCGGCGGGCTGGGCCACCTGTCCGCTCACCCAGAACGCGGTGCTGCGGATCCTGGGGCAGCCGCGTTACCCCAACAGCCCGGGGCCACCGGCGGTGGTGGCGCCCCTGATGCAGGAGCTCATCCGCCATCCACGGCACCACTTCTGGCCGGACGTCATCAGCCTGCTCGCCGCACCAGGGGGCGAAGCTCCACTGGTCGACGCCACTCAGTTGCTGGAGGCGGGGCAAATCACCGACAGCTATCTCCTGGCACTGGCGGTGCACCATGGCGGCACATTGGTGAGCTTCGATCGCCGCCTGGGCTGCGGGGCCGTGGCGGGCGGCAGTTCCGCCCTGCGCCTGATCCCCACCTGATGCCCCCGGACCCCACCGACCCCGCCCAGCTGCGCCGCGACTACCGCCGCCAGGCCCTGCGGCGGGGGGATCTGGCGGCCGATCCGGTGGCGCAGTTCCGCCGCTGGTTCGATCAGGCGGTGGCCGCCGCCCTCGACGAGCCCAACGCCATGGTGCTGGGCACCAGCGATGGTGTGCGCCCCAGCGCCCGCACCGTGCTGCTCAAGGCCTTCGACGCGCGGGGCTTCGTGTTCTTCACCCACTACGAAAGCCGCAAGGCCACCGAGATCGCCGCCCATCCGGAGGTGAGCCTGTTGTTCCCCTGGTACGGGCTGGAGCGGCAGGTGGCCATCCTGGGCCGGGCCGAGCGGATCAGCGCCGCCGAATCGCTGGCCTACTTCCTCTCGCGGCCCGTCGGAAGCCGGCTGGGGGCCTGGGTGTCGCAGCAGAGCGCCGTGATCGGCTCCCGCTCGATCCTGGAGATGCAGTGGGACGCCATGAAGCGCCGCTTCGCCGACGGCGAGGTGCCGCTGCCGCCGGCCTGGGGCGGCCTGCGGGTGGTGCCGTTCGAGTTCGAGTTCTGGCAGGGCCGCAGCAACCGCCTGCACGATCGCTTCCGCTACCGGCCCGCCGAGGCGAACCAGGAAGCGGGGGGGGCTGGGGCCTGGACCATCGAGCGGCTGGCGCCTTGAGGCGCTGATCACGGCGGCCGGCAATCTCCAGGTTGGCTGCGGAATCACCCCAGGAACCCCTGCTGAGAGTGGGGTGGATGCCCTCGCCCCGGTGTGATGCCCTTCGCCCTCAACTTCGTCCACCCCGTCCTGATGTGGGGCCTGCTGGGCTTGATGCTCTATTCGGGCTACCTCGGCCTCAAATCCAGCCAGATCCGCAAGGTGGGGCCGGAGGAACGCAAGGCCATGCTGCCGCTGCGCTACGCCCAGCGCCATGGCCAGCTCGGGCTGGTGATCCTGGGCCTCACCCTGCTCGGCGCCGCCGGCGGGATGGGGGCCACGTTCCTGAAGAACGGCAAGCTGATCCTGGGTCCGCACCTGTTCGTCGGCCTGGCCGTTGCCCTGCTCGTGATCGCCACAGCCTCCCTGGGGCCCTCCCTGCAGAAGGGCAAGGACTGGGCCCGGGGCCTGCACATCGCGCTCAACGGCGGCGTGCTGCTGCTGTTCGGCTGGCAGGCGATCAGCGGCGTGGCCATCGTCCAGAAACTGCTGAGCTCGGCGGCGGTTCCAGCATCCACGTGATCGATCCACTGTTATGCGGCTATACTCATAACAGTTGATGTTTGAGCACCCATGGCTGTCGCGCCCGCGCCCTCCCTGTCCCTCGCCGCCGCCGCCGGGGGCGCCCCGCTGCTGTTCCGCCAGCTGTTCGACGCCGACACCGGCACCTTCACCTATCTGCTGGCGGATGTGGCCAGTCGCCAGGCCCTGCTGATCGACTCGGTCTTCGAGCAGCACGACCGCGACCTGGCCCTGATCCGGGAGCTGGGCCTCCAACTGGTGGCCTCGATCGACACCCATGCCCATGCCGACCACGTGACGGGCAGCTGGCTGATGCACGAGGCCACCGGCTGCGCCATCGGCCTGGCGGCCTGCGTCGGCGCCGAGAACGTCACCCGTCCCCTGAAGCACGGCGACCGCGTCCTCTTCGGCGGCCGCCATGTGGAGGTGCGCGCCACCCCCGGCCACACCGACGGCTGCCTCAGCTTCGTCCTCGACGACCACACGATGGCCTTCACCGGCGACGCCCTGCTGGTGCGGGGCTGCGGCCGATGCGACTTCCAGCAGGGCAACGCCCACACGCTCTGGGCCTCGATCACCGGCCAGATCCTCACCCTTCCCGACCACTGCCTGCTCTACCCCGGCCACGACTACACCGGCCGCAGCGTCACCTCCGTCACCGAGGAGAAGGCCTTCAACGCCCGCCTCGGCGGCAACGCCACCGAGCGGGACTTCGTGGGCCACATGGAGAACATGCGCCTGCCCCATCCCCACCGGATCGCCCAGGCCCTGCCCGGCAACATGCGCTCCGGCAAGCCCCGCGACGTCAGCGCCGCCCCCGCCTGGGCGCCCATGGCCCGCAGCTACGCCGGACTGCCCGAACTCGCCCCGGCCTGGGTGGCCGCCCATCGCGGCGATGTCACGGTGCTGGATGTGCGCTCCGCCGAGGAATTCGACGGGCCCGACGGGCGCGTGGCCGGCAGCCTGCTGATCCCCCTGCCGGAGCTGGAGAGCCGCTCCGGCGAGATCCCCACCGATCGCCCGCTGGTGGTGGTCTGCCATTCGGGCAGCCGCTCGGCCCTGGCCACCCAGCAGCTGCTCAAGGCGGGCCGCCAGCAGGTGGCGAACCTCCACGGCGGCCTGAACCGCTGGGCCGCCGAAGGCTTCCCCCTCGAGGGGGTCGTCCAGGCCTGAAGCACCCGCAGCCCACTGGATTTCCCTCCCCTTCCTCCTCCCTCCATGACCGCCACACCCATGACCGCCACACCCATGACCGCCAAGCCCATGACCACCCCCAGCCGCATCAGTGCCCACGACCTCGCCGACCAGCTGGCGGCCGGTGACGTCACCGTGATCGATGTGCGCGAGCCGATGGAGTTCGCCACCGGCCACATCGCCGGCAGCCTCAACGTTCCCCTCTCCCGCCTGGCCCAGGCCGACCTGCCCCGCGGCCCGCTGGTGCTGGTCTGCCAGAGCGGCAACCGCAGCGGCAAGGGCCTCGCCCAGCTGCTCCAGCAGGGCCATCCCCATCCCGTCGCCGACCTGCTCGGTGGTGTGCCCGCCTGGCAGCAGGCCGGCCTGCCGGTGCGCAAGCTCAAGGGGGCGCCGCTGCCGCTGATGCGCCAGGTGCAGATCGTCGCCGGCAGCCTGGTGCTGCTGGGGGTGATCCTGTCCCAGACCGTGGCGCCGGGCTGGATCTGGCTGAGCGGCTTCGTGGGGGCCGGGCTCACCTTCGCCGGCGTCTCGGGCTTCTGCGGCATGGCACGCCTGCTGGCCGCCATGCCCTGGAACCGGGTGTCGCTGGGATCAGGCCGGGTCTGAGCACACCCTCCAGTCGAGGCCGGGCATGAAGGGAACGATCGCCGGAGTGGACGCCATGGCCTCGGCGTAGCCGGGGTGCAGCAGACACAGGCGCCGCTCCTCCCGTCGTGCCTTGAGGCTGAGCAGCGTCGCCAGGGCCAGCAGCAGGCCCAGGTGCAGCAGGCTGCCGAGGGCGATCGCCACCCCCAGGGAACAGAGCAGCAGTGCCTGATACAAGGGGTGGCGGCAGCGGGCATAGGCCCCCTCGGTCACCAGGGGCGCTCCGGGAATCGGCTCCGGCAGCGGCGTGAGGCTGGCCCCGAGGTTGAGAGCCCCTTGGGCGCCGACCGCCAGCCCGATCAGGAAGGTGAGCCCGCCGAGCAGGCGCAGGGCCAGGGGCCAGTGGATCCCGAGCGCCGAGGGGGAAGGGGTCGGTGGCAGCCAGTGGGCAGCGATCAGGAGCATCTGCCCCAGCACCCACCATTCGCCGTGGCGGTTGTCCCGCAGACCCTCCCAGGAGAAGCCCCAGGTCCGCAGCCGATCCCCAAGGGTGCTCAGCATGGTGGCCCCCCTGCGGAGGGGCCGGGCGCTGCCAGCCGGCGCCAGAGGCCCAGCCATTCGTCGCGGCGCTGGTCCACCGAACCGGTGGCCGGCTCCCAGATCTCCGGCACCAGGCCGGCCCGGCCCAGCTGGGCGGCCACCACGGCAGGGTCACTGCCCCAGGGGGGACCGCCTGGCTTGCCGTGGCACCAGAACAGCGCCAGCAGCCAGCCCCCGGGTGCCAGCAGGTGGCTGGCGGTGGCGATGTAGTCGTCGCGCCGCTCCGGATCGATGGCGCAGAAGCAGGTGTGCTCCACGATCCCCGTGAGGCTTGCCGGCGCCAGACCCGCCGCCGCCAGGGCCTGCCGGTCGAACAGGTCGGCCTGCAGCCAGCGCAGGCCGGAATGGTCCTGGCCGTGCAGCGCACGGGCGGCGCCCAGGGCCTCGTCACTGAAATCCAGACCGATGACGTCGAAGCCGAGCGCCTCGAGCAGGGCCGCCTCATGGCCGCGACCGCAGCCCGGCACCAGCACCTGTCCCGGCGGGCGGGGTGCCAGCGGGTGCGAGCGCAGAAACCGTTCGAGGGGCGGAGCCGGCCGGCCCAGCTCCCAGCCGTCGCCGCCCTGCCGATAGCGCTGGTCCCAGTGGCTCGCCTCAGCGGTGGAGGCCGGGGTGGAAGGGTTCATGGCTCCAGCATGGCCCATTCCATCACGGCATGGGCCTGATCACATGAAGCCATTGGCGCCCAGCGCCGATCAGCGGCGCGTCCAGGTGCTCAGATCGACCACGGCGTCGAGATCGGTGCTGTGCCGGTACACCACCTGAAGGCGCCGGCCATCGAGGATGCGCCCCTCGGCGAAGCCGTCCTCATCCACCAGATAGAAACTCCTGTTGTCGTAGCCGATCGTGGCCACGAACTTCTCGCTGGCGTACTTCGAGCGAAAGACGCCATGCATCAGCCGGCCCTGCTGCCGGGTGATCTCCACCGTGGCCTCCAGATCGCTGAAGTCGCCGTGGTGATGGGTCTTGCAGCGGGAGGCCTCCACCTTGCACAGCACGGCCCCTTGGCCGGTCACGGTCCATCGCCCGACCAGATTCGGCACAGGGGGGGCGGGCAGGGCCCGCACCGGTGACAGCGGGACCAGGCCGCCGAGGGCCACGCCACACAGCAGGGCGAGGAACCGGCGCAGTTCCGAGGACGTTGGCATGAGCGACCCCTCCCAACCATCGGCATCTTCACCCTATGCAGCTTCGACAGGCGGGAAGACCGGGGCCGGCGCCACGGCAACGGAAGGAAACACGTCATGTGTTCATCCGCTCACAACGTCATCGTGATCAGAGCATCCTCATGCAGCCTGGCCGGGGACCCTTCGAGCAGCCCCCTGCTCAGCCCAGGCAGCTCCTCACCTCCGCGCCTCCCCGATGGACTGGCTCGCCGACACCGTCGTTCTCTCGCGGATGCAGTTCGCGTTGACGGCCATCTTCCACATGCTCTGGCCGGTGCTCTCCACCGGACTGGCGATCTTTCTGGTGATCCTCGAAGCCCTCTGGCTGCGCACCCAGAACCCCCTCTACTACCGGCAGGCCCGCTTCTGGGCCAGGCTCTACCTGCTCAACTTCGGCATCGGCGTGGCCTCCGGGCTGCCGATGGAGTTCCAGTTCGGCACCAACTGGGCGCCGCTCTCGGAGTTCGTGGGCGACTTCTTCGGGGCCGTGCTCGGCTTTGAGGGCGCCATGGCCTTCATGCTCGAGGCCGGCTTCCTCGGCATCATGCTGTTCGGCTGGAACCGGGTGCCGCCGGTGATCCACTTCCTCTCCACCGTGATGGTGGCCTTCGGCGCCAACCTCTCGGTGTTCTGGATCCTCAGCGCCAATTCCTGGCTGCAGACCCCCGCCGGCGGCAGCTTCAGCCAGGGCCATTTCCATGTGGAGAACTACTTCACCGCCATCAACAACCCGTTCATGCTGCGCAGCGTTCTGCACATGAGCCTGGCCACGGTGGAGACCTCGATGCTGGTGGTGGCGGCGATCAGCGCCTGGTCGCTGCTGGCGGGCAAGGCCGAGGCCTTCTTCTCCTTCTCCTTCCGCCTGGCCCTGGTGGTCCTGCTGGTGGTGGCTCCTTTGCAGATCCTGGCGGGCCACGAAAGCGCCCTGCAGGTGGCCGAGCACCAGCCCACCAAGCTGGCCGCCATGGAGGCGCTCTGGGACAACCGCTCCGCCGGCGAATCCCCCCCCTGGACCGTGATCGCGGCACCCGATGAGGCCGGTGGCCGCAACCGCTGGGCGGTGGGCCTGCCGGGCGGGCTCAGCTGGATCCTCGAAGGCCGGCCCCGGCTCAGCCAGGACGTGCGCGGTCTGAACAGCTGGCCCGCTGACCAGCGCCCCCGGATGGTGGGGCTGATCTTCTACGCCTTCCGCCTGATGGCGGGCATCGGCATCGCCGTCACCGCCCTGATGGGCCTGACCGTGCTGCTGTGGTGGCGCACCGGCCTGACGCCGGAGACCTTCCGCCGTCAGGCCTGGCTGAGCTGGTGCTGGATCCTGGCCGCCCCGGCCGGCTACCTGGCCATCGAGTCGGGCTGGATCGTGCGCTGCGTCGGCCGGCAGCCCTGGACGGTCTACGGCCAGCTGCGCACCTCCGAGGCCGCCTCCCAGCTGCCGGCCCAGGAGGTGCTGATCAGCCTGGGCAGCTTCACCGTGCTCTACGCCACCCTGCTGCTGTTCGCCCTGATCTTCGGCGCCCGCATCATCCGCCAGGGTCCCGAGCTGTCGCTGGAACCACCAACCGGCGCCGTTCGCGCCGCCTCCTCCCCCACCTGATCCCCCCCCTGCCGACCGACTGATGGACTTCCTCGATGTCTTCATGCCGGTGGTCTGGTTCGTGATCCTGGCCCTGTTCCTGCTCCTCTATGTGATCCTCGACGGCTTCGATCTGGGGGTGGGGATCCTGTCGCTCACCTCCCCCAGCGAGCAGCAGCGCACCCTGCTGATGGCCTCGCTCGGCTCCATCTGGGATGCCAACGAAACCTGGCTGGTGCTGATGGGCGGGGCGCTGTTCGGCGCCTTTCCGCTCGCCTACGGCACGATCCTCAAGGCCCTCTACGGGCCGATCTACCTGATGATCCTGGGGCTGATCCTGCGGGCGGTGGCCTTCGAGTTCCGCGAGAACGCCGTGAACAAGCGTCCCTGGAACCTCACCTTCGGCATCGGCAGCCTGCTGGCCGCCGCGTCCCAGGGGATCTGCCTGGGCACGGTGCTCTCCGGCCTGCCCACCGACGCCGATGGCCATTTCATCGGCTCCCCCTGGATCTGGGTCAACGGCAGCAGCCTGGTGGTGGCCCTCACCCTGATCCAGGGGTATGTGCTGATCGGCTCCACCTACCTGATCCTCAAGACGAGCGGCGAACTGCAGCAGCTGCACGTGCGCACCGCCCGGCTGGCGGCGGCCACCACCCTGGGCGGCGCCCTGCTGATCACCGTCACCTCCCCCTTCGTGTCGGAAACCCTGCGAGCGCGGCTGTTCGATCCATCCTTCCTGCCCTTCTTCGTGCTCCTGCCCCTGCTCGGCATCGCCCTGATCGTGCAGCTGTTCCGCAGCCTCGCCCTGGGTCAGGAGGTGTGGCCGTTCGTGTACACCGTGCTGCTGTTCGTTCTCAGTTTTGCAGGTCTGGGTGTGATGGTGTTTCCGGCGATCATTCCGCCGTCGATCACCATCTTCGAAGCCTCTTCCTCCGTTACGTCGATGGTGTTCATGCTCACCTTCATCGGCGTACTGATTCCGATCATGCTCTTCTACAATATCTACAATTACATTGCGTTCCGTGGCAAAGTCGACGTCGAACTCGACAAGGCCTGAGCAACGCATGCGAAACCCACTGCCCCAGGCGCTCAGCGGCCTTGTCCTCACCCTGCTGCTTCTGCTGCTGGGGGGTGGCTCCGGCTCAGCGGCGGCGGCACCGCAGGGGACCTCTCCCATGCAGGGCGCCGTGGACCAGTACCTGCATTCCCTCCCGGCAGACTTCCACGCGCTCAGGACGGTTCCAGCCCTGAAAAGCCAGCTGGCGGGCGGTAACACCCTGCTGATCGATGTGCGCCAGCCTTCGGAGTACCGGGCCGGCCACATCCTTGGGGCCCTCAACATCCCCTTGAGGGAACTCGATGAACACCTCAGCGAGATCCCCACGGACAAAGAGATCGTCCTCTACTGCTCCACAGGGTTTCGCTCGGCCATGGGCGTGATGGCCCTGCACCTGCGCGGCTACACCCACGTGCGCGGCTTTCCACCGAGCTTCGCCGGCTGGCAGGCCGCCGGCGAAGCCGTTTCCAGCCCTGGCGGCTCCTCCGGGACCGCTCAGGCCTGATCGCCCCCCGGGGCCGCCGACGCCAGTGAATGGAGCACCATCGCCTGATCCGGCGTCAGGTCGAAGCCCAGGTCCCCTTCGGACGACGCCACGGTCAGATGCAGGGGCAGCGCCTCACTGGGCCGGGGCATCAGGGCATCCAGGTCGAACTGGGCCGAACCGGCGGGGATGGCCCCACGGCCCTTCTCCACCAGTTCCTCGCTGCGGTTGGGCAGGCTCCATTCCTGGCCCAGGGAATCGCTCAGCACCAGCTCCTCCCGGTGATCCAGCCTCGTGCCGGTCTCCAGGGCATTGAGGCGGAGCCGCAGGCCGGAGGGGTACTCGGGAAACGGCTGCTCGAAGACCCTGGCATTGAGCCGATGACCCGTCCCATCGGCGAGCGACCAGCTTTCGGCCGCCAGGGCAGCAGAGGCTCCAAACAGCAGAACCAGCAGCAAGGGGAGCACGGCGCCAAGGGCTCGGCGCAGCAGCCCGGCGCGGCGGACGGGTGGCTTCATGGCAAAGGGCCTGGGGTAACAGTAAAACGTTAACGCAGTTAGCGCATAAAGCGTGGCTCCCTGGCCGGGCTCAGGTGGCCGCGGCGCCGGGGCACACGTGGGTGCGGTTGAAGTTGGCGAAGTCGATGCTCTGACCCTGCCCCTCCTCCTGCATCATGTCGACGAAGCCCTGGCCGAACAGCACCCGGGACGCGGGCAGGTGGTGATGGGCGTAGATCGGCCGCTCCAGGGTTTCGTCGATGCCGCGGAAGGACACCAGGATCTCGGCCTCGCCAATGGCCAGATCCCGGGGGGTTCGCCCCCGCAGGGGGCTGCGGTCATCGATGGGATGCATCAGCGTCCAGGTGAGCAGAAACAGGGGGGAGCGATCCCGGCGGAGAGCCAGGGGGTGGAGACGCCGCATCCGATGGCCCTCCGTCGTGCGCTCATCGATCGCGAGATAGGCCTGAACCGTGGCCTCCAGGATGGTCTTGCGGCGTTCGTTGGCCAGGCGAAACATCAAGGTGGGCAGGCCGTCGTAGTCGTGCACGGTGGCCACGTCCGAGAACAGGATCCGTGCCGTCGAGCGGGAGAAGCGACTGAAGGCCATCCCCGTCATCAGGGCGATCACGATCAACCCCAGCAACGATTCGATCGTGACCACCAGATGGGTGAACAGGCTGGCCGGATGGAAGGCCCCGTAGCCGATCGACCCCAGCGTCTGGACGCTGAAGAAGAAGGCCTCGGCGAAGCTGGTCGTCTCGCCGACCACCCCGGCGATGCCCTGGGGATCGAGCCAGTACAGGAGGGCGAACAGAAGGTTGAGCAGCAGGTAGCCGGCACCGATCAGCCCGAAGAAGCCGGGCCAGGGCACCGCCAGCATCAGGTGATTGGGGTGGCGCCAGTGCCGCAGCCAGTCGGAGGGGTTCACCGCGGTGAAGATGCCCGCATGCTTCTGGAGCCGCAGCGGAGCAGCCGGCAGGGGGGAGGGTTCACGCCGGTGAACTGGAGCCATCGGCCTGACCCCGAGACTGAACCCTGATTCTATCTGTTTATGCGTTGGAACGCATGTACTTATGTGTGCAGGGCTGCGGACCGCCGCCGGGCCTCTCCAGAGTGGAATCCATGGCGTGAGGGGGAAATGGCGGCTGCTGCATCGAACGACCCCCGTCACCACGGCGTTCTGATCGTCGGTGGCGGTTCCGCCGGCATCACCGTTGCCGCCCAGCTGCTGCGCGCCCGTCCCGGCCTGGACGTGGCGATCCTGGAGCCCGCCTCCGTCCACGCCTACCAGTCCGGCTGGATCCTGGCCGGTGCCGGCCTGCTCCCCTACGCCCAGACCCATCGACCGGAGGCCGCCGTGATTCCGACGGGCGCCGTCTGGATCCAGGACCGGGCCGCCGTCTTCGAGCCCGAGGCCCGCCGGGTGATCACCGCGGCCGGGGATACCCTCAGCTACGAGGTGCTGGTGGTGGCCACGGGCCTGCAGCTCGACTGGGGCCGAATCAAGGGCCTACCGGAGGCCCTTGGCCACCACGGAGTCGTCAGCAATTACTCCCACCCCCACATCGCCGCCACCTGGAAGGCGATCCGCGGGTTCCCTGGTGGAACGGCCCTGTTCACCCATCCGGCCACGCCGATCAAATGCGGTGGCGCCCCCCAGAAGGTGATGTACCTGGCCGACGACATCTTCCAGGCCAGCAGCGGCGTGGGGGTGAACACCCGGGTGATCTTCTGCAGCGCCCAGCCGACGCTTTACCCGGTGGAGGCCTACAACGCCACCGTGGAGCAGGTGGTGCAACGCCGGAGCATCGAGACCCGCCTGCTGCACAACCTGGTGGAGGTGCGCGCCGAGGAGCGGGTGGCCGTCTTCGAGGTGCTGGCCGAGGACCGGGAGCCCAGGCGGGAGGAGATTCCCTACGACCTCCTCCATGTGGTGCCGCCGATGGCGGCACCGGACGTGATCGCCGCCAGCCCCCTGGCGATCGCCGGTCCGGGGGGATGGGTGGAGGTCGACAGACTCACCTGCCAGCACAAGCGCTTCAGCGATGTCTTCGCCCTCGGCGACGTGAGTTCCCTGCCCACGGCCAAGAGCCTGGCGGCCGTGCGTGGCCAGGCGCCGGTGCTGGTGGCCAACCTGCTGGCCCACCTCGATGGTCGCCCGCTGCCCGCCCAGTACGACGGCTACACCGCCTGCCCCCTGATCACCAGCTTCCACGACGTGGTGATGGCGGAGTTCGACTACAGCCTGCAGCCGGTGAGTTCGTTCCTGGTGGATCCCACCAAGGAGCGCTGGAGCATGTTCCTGGTGGAAACGCGGGTGTTCCCCTGGGTGTACTGGCACCGGGTGCTCAAGGGGCGCCTGCACGAAAGCCGCTTCCTAAGGCCGTTCGGGCCCCTGGTGCGCGCCCTGGGGCTGGCACGTCGCGGGTCTCCCTAGCCTGGGCGGATGCGCCTGCTGCACACCTCCGACTGGCACCTGGGCCGCTGTTTTCACGGCGCCTCGCTGCTGGAGGAGCAGGAGGCCGCGATCGAGCGGATCGCCGAACTGGCGCGGGAGCATGCCGTCGATGCGGTGCTGATCGCCGGCGACCTCTACGACCGGGCCATCCCGCCGGCCGAAGCGGTGGACCTGTTCAACCGGGCCCTGGCCCAGCTGAGCCGCGACGGCACCGCCGTGGTGGCCATCGCCGGCAACCACGATTCCCATGTGCGGGTGTCGGTGTACGACCCGCTGCTCTCGGCCTTCGGGGTGACGGTGCGGGGTGATGTGGGCAGGGCCAGCGAGCCGGTGCTGGTGACGCCCCGGGACGGGGGCACGCCGGTGGCCATCTATCCCCTGCCCTACCTGGAGCCGGCGGTGGTCGGGCCGGCCCTGGCCGGGGCACCGGTGCGCCTGCGCCACGAGGAGGTGACCCGCCTGGCCCTCGAGCGGATCCACGCCGACCGCCGCCAACGGCCAGCGCACCGTTCAGTGCTGGTGGCCCACACCTTCGTGGCCGGCGGCGAGACGTCGGAGTCGGAGCGGGAACTCACCATCGGCAACGTCGACCGGGTGAGCGTGGCGGCGTTCGAGGGCTTCGATTACGTGGCCCTGGGCCACCTGCACGCCTCCCAGCAGCTGGACGGCCCCCGGGTGGCCTACTCGGGCACCCCCCTGGCCTATTCCTTCTCCGAGGAGCGGCACGTCAAGTCGGTGCGGATCGTGGAGCTGGCTTCCGACGGCACGCCCAGCGTGGCGGTGGTGCCCCTGGGGGTGGGCCGGCGCCTGTGCACCGTGCGGGGGCCCATCGACGAGCTCTGCGGCGACCCCTGCCACGCCGCCGCCAGCGAGGCGCGGGTGCGGGCGATCCTCACCGACGACACCCTGCCCCTGCAGGCCATGGCCCGGCTGCGGGTCCGCTTTCCCCACATCGCCGAGCTGCGCCACGAGCCCCCTGAGGTGGCC
>NZ_JAYGHZ010000275.1:0-14807 GCF_034931285.1 Synechococcus sp. BA-120 BA3 | reverse complement strand
CGGTCCGGGAGCGGGGCGTGCAGCTGGTGGCGGCGGTGGTGCCCGAGGCGGGCGCCGCCACCCAGCCCTACTGGGAGCTGGACTGGTGCCGCCCCACGGCCCTGCTGCTGGGCAATGAAGGGGCGGGGCTGGCGCCGGAGCTGGCCCGGCTGGCCGACCGGCGGGTGACGATCCCCCACAGCCCGGCGGTGGAGTCGCTGAATGTGGCGGCCGCGGCCGCCCTGCTGCTGCTGGAGCGCCCCCGCCAGGCCCACGGCCGGCCCGGGGCCTGACAGGGGAGAATGCCGCTACCCATGCAGCCCCGTCCGGTGACCGCAGCACCCGCCTCCCCTCCCTCCGGGTTCGATTTCGACGTGATCGTGATCGGTGCCGGGTATGGCGGTTTCGATGCGGCCAAGCACGGCGCCGACCATGGCCTGAAGGTGGCGATCGTCGAATCCCGCGACATGGGAGGCACCTGCGTCAACCGGGGCTGCGTGCCCTCCAAGGCCCTGCTGGCGGCCAGCGGCCGGGTGCGGGAGCTGGCTGACGCCGAGCACCTCAAGGGTTTCGGCATCCATGCAGCGCCGGTGCGCTTCGAGCGCCAGAAGATCGCCGACCATGCCGCCCAGCTGGTGGCCACGATCCGCACCAATCTCACCAAGACGCTGGAGCGGGCCGGCACCACGATCCTGCGGGGCAAGGGACGCCTCGACGGCCCCCAGCGGGTGGCGGTGCGCGAGGCCAGCGGCGTGGAGCGGGTCTATGCGGCCCGCGAGGTGATCATCGCCACCGGCTCCGATCCCTTTGTGCCCCCCGGCATCGAGACCGACGGCCGCACCGTGTTCACCAGCGACGAGGCCATCAACCTGGAGTGGCTGCCCCGCTGGATCACGATCATCGGCAGCGGCTACATCGGCCTGGAGTTCGCCGACGTCTACACGGCCCTGGGCTGTGAGGTGACGATGATCGAGGCGCTCGACCGGGTGATGCCCACCTTCGATCCGGACATCGCCAAGATCGCTGCCCGCCACCTGATCGATGGCCGTGACATCGACGCCCGCTCCGGTGTGCTGGCCAGCAGGATCACCCCCGGCTGCCCGGTGAAGATCGAACTGGTGGACATGGCCAGCCGCGAGCCGGTGGAGACCCTGGAGGTGGACGCGGTGCTGGTGGCCACCGGCCGGGTGCCCGTGAGCAAGGACCTCAACCTGGCCAGCGTGGGGGTGGAGACCAACCGGGGCTACATCCCCGTCGACGATGGCCTGCGGGTGCTGGCGAACGGGGCACCGGTGCCCCACCTGTGGGCCGTCGGTGACGTGACCGGAAAAATGATGCTGGCCCACACCGCCGCCGCCCAGGGCACGGTGGCGATCGAGAACATCCTTGGCCACGCCCGCCGCATCGATTACCGCTCGATCCCCGCCGCCACCTTCACCCACCCGGAGATCAGCTCGGTGGGGCTGTCGGAAGCGGATGCCAAGGAGCTGGCCGCCGCCGAGGGCTTCGAGCTGGGAGCTGTGCGCAGCTACTTCAAGGCCAACTCCAAGGCCCTGGCCGAACTGGAGAGCGACGGCCTGCTCAAGCTGCTGTTCCGCAAGGACACCGGCGAAGTGCTGGGGGCCCACATCTACGGCCTCCATGCCGCCGACCTGATCCAGGAGATCGCCAATGCGGTGGCCCGGCGCCAGGGGGTGCGGCAGCTGGCCAGCGAGGTGCACACCCACCCCACCCTGAGCGAGGTGGTGGAAGTGGCCTACAAGCAGGCGGCCGCCAGCCTGGCCACGGCGGTGGGCGCCTGAGATGGAGATCCGTCGCCGGCCCCCCAACCCCTCGGTGCGGGTGGCCCACCTGGAATTCGGCACGCCCCACCCCGAGGAGAGCCCCCGCCACATCCTCGAGGAGATCGTCTGGGAGAAGGACCGGGAAGTGACCGCCGCCCGGGAGCGGGTGAGCCTGGAGTCCCTCAAACAGCAGGTGGCCGAGCTGCCACCCACCCGGGACTTCGCCGCGGCCCTGCGGGCCAGCTGCCGCAAACCTGCGGTGATCGCCGAGATCAAGAAGGCCAGCCCCAGCAAGGGGGTGATCCGGGAGGACTTCGACCCCGTCGCCATCGCCCGGGGCTACCGGGACGGCGGCGCCAGTTGCCTGTCGGTGCTCACCGACAAGCGCTTCTTCCAGGGGGGCTTCGAGGTGCTGGTGGCGGTGCGGGAGGCGGTGGAGCTGCCCCTGCTCTGCAAGGACTTCATCCTCACCCCCTACCAGCTGTTTCAGGCCCGGGCCGCCGGGGCCGACGCGGCCCTGCTGATCGCGGCGATCCTCACCGACCAGGATCTGGCCTATCTGCTCAAGGTGGCCAGGGGCCTGGGGCTGGCGGTGCTGGTGGAGGTGCACGACGGGGCCGAGATGGAGCGGGTGCTGCAGCTGGAGGGTGTCAACCTGATCGGCATCAACAACCGCGATCTGGCCAGCTTCACGGTGGATCTGGCCACCACCGAACAACTGATGGACCGCTTCGGCGAGCAGGTGCGTGCCCGCGGCGCCCTGCTGGTGAGCGAATCGGGCCTGTTCAGCCGCCAGGATCTTGATCGGGCCGTCGGAGCCGGCGCCGACGCGGTGCTGGTGGGGGAGGCGCTGATGCGCCAGGACGACGTCACGGCGGCCCTGGAGACCCTGATCGGCGGCTGACGCCGCCCCCCGTGGGCGCGGGGCTCAGTCTTTCTCCAGCACGGCCCGGGCCGCCTCCAGCTGGGCCCGGCCTTCCGGGCTCAGCTCGGGAACATGCAGGTGCAGGGAATCCAGGGTTTCGATGATGGCGGCCGCCACGGCGATGCGGGTGAACCACTTGTTGTCGGCGGGCACGACATACCAGGGGGCGTGGCGGCTGGCGGTGTGGCGGATGGTTTCGTTGTAAGCGTCCATGTAGTCATCCCAGAACGCCCGTTCCTTGATGTCGTTGGCGGAGAACTTCCAGTTCTTCTCGGGGCGGTCGAGGCGCTCGAGGAAGCGCTTGCGCTGCTCCTTCCTGGAGACGTTCAGAAAGAACTTCCGGACAATGATGCCGTTGTTATTGAGGTAGGTTTCGTAGTTCCTGATGTCCTGGAATCGCTCCTCCCAGATGTGCTTGGTGACGCGATCGGCCGGAAGCGTCTGCCGGGCCAGCATCTCCGGATGCACCCGAACCACCAGCGTTTCTTCATAGTAGCTGCGGTTGAAGATGCCGATCCGGCCCCTTTCCGGCAGGGCATTGTTCGATCGCCACAGGAAATCATGGTCCAGATCCACCGAGGAGGGTGCCTTGAACGAAGTCACCTGACATCCCTGGGGATTGACCCCACTCATCACATGCTTGATGGTGCCGTCCTTGCCCGCCGCATCCATCGCCTGAAAGATCAACAGCAGGGCGTAGCGATCCTGCGCGTAGAGCAGATCCTGGAAGTGCGCCAGCATCTGCACCCCCATGGTGAGCGCCTCCTGGGCCCGGGGTTTGTCTTCCTGATCCAGGTGCAATGTATCGGCAGGATCAAAGTCTTTCAGATGGAAACCCTTTCCATCCTCGATCCGGAAGGGCCTGGCGAAGGTTCTGGCGCGTTCAAGGAAGTCCTGCTTCTCCATTCCCTTCTCTCCTGGCCTCGTTTCCAGTGTTAGGTCGCCTGACTGCGGCCCAGGATCCGGTCGCCATCATTCGTAAACCACGCGTTGGGCCTCTTCTTCATGCCCACTCGTCAGGCATGGGTCACGACTCGCCGCCAGTCAAGGCTTCGAGGAGACTGCCGCAACCCTTCACCCTAGCCACGTCATCTGGTTAAGGCAGCCATGAAAAACAAACCTTATCCCGATGGTTTTTCGGCGTTGCTGATTACACTGACGGCAGAGAACAGACCAGCGTTCAGACGGCCCTGCCCCAGCCCCTCCGGTCGCCCTCCCCATGCCCGCCTCCCTGGTCAGTTATTCGAAGATCCTGGAAATCGTCGGTGATATTCTCCGGGTCGAGGTGCCGGCCGACGCCACCCAGACGGATGGGGCGCCCCGGTTCAACGATCTGGCCGTGGTCCAGAACCACGATGGGACCTCCTCCCTGGCGCAGGTGATCGCCCTGAAGCAGGACTCCGTGTCACTGCAGGTGTTTCGCGGCACCAAGGGGGTGGCCACCGACTCGGCGGTGCATTTTCTGGGCCATCCGATGGAGGCCACCTACTCCAGCAACATCCTCGGGCGGGTGTTTCGGGGCACCGGTGAACCGATCGATGGCGGCCCCGGGCTTGCGGAGGATCCCAAGGTGCCCATCGGCGGACCTTCGGTCAATCCGATGTGCCGGGTTCTGGCCTCCAGGATGATCCGCACGAATGTGCCGATGATCGATGTCTTCAACTGTCTGGTGGAGAGTCAGAAGATTCCGATCTTTTCTGTCTCCGGGGAGCCCTTCAACGCCTTCCTCGCCCGGATCGGCATCCAGGCCGATGCCGATGTGGTGGTGTTCGGGGGCCTGGGGCTGATCTTCGATGACTATTACGCCTTTCGCCAGACCTTCGAGGACGCCGGCGTCTTCGCCCGCACGGTCATGTTCGTCAACCTGGCCTCCGATCCGATCGTTGAGCGCCTGCTGATTCCGGACATGGCCCTGGCGGTGGCCGAGCGGTTCGCCGTCCAGGAGGGCAAGCGGGTGCTGGTGCTGCTCACCGACATGACCTCCTTCGCCGATGCCCTCAAGGAGATCAGCATCGCCATGGACCAGGTCCCGGCCAATCGGGGCTATCCGGGTGATCTCTATTCCCAGCTGGCCCGCCGCTACGAGAAGGCGGCCGACTACGCCAAGGGCGGCTCGGTGACGCTGCTCACGGTCACCACCATGCCCGGCGACGACATCACCCACCCCGTGCCCGACAACACGGGCTACATCACGGAAGGCCAGTTCTATCTGCACGATGGGGTTCTCGACCCCTTCGGCTCCCTCTCCCGCCTCAAGCAGAACGTGATCGGCAAGGTCACCCGCGAGGACCACAACCAGATCATGAACACGTGCATCCGGCTGTACTCCGGAGCGCGGGATGCGGAACAGAAGCAGGCGATGGCGTTCGAGCTCTCCGATCTCGACCAGCGGCTGATCAAGTTCGGCGGCCTGTTCAAGACCAGGTTCATGGACATCAACGTCGACATCTCCCTCGAGGATGCGCTCGACCTGGCCTGGACGACGCTGGCCGAATGCTTTCAGCCCAGTGAGCTGCTGATGAAGCAGGACCTGATCGACAAGTACTTCCCTGGGGCGACGCCGCCCCCGCCACCCTCCCCGTAGCTTCGATGGCCAGGCTCTCGCTCACCAAGGCTTCCCTGTCGAAGGAGAAGTCCCTGCTGCGGACCTTTGTGGATGTCCTGCCGTCGCTGGACATGAAGCGTCGCCAGATCGGGGCGGAGCGGGAGAAGGCCCGGCGTCAGCTGGCCGAGGCCCTCGACAGGGCGGCGGCGATCGAGCCGGATGTGGCCGCCAGGCTGCCGATGGTCGCCAATCCGTCGATCGATCTGACGGATCTGGTGACGATCGCGACGCTGGAGATCGGCGAGGAGAATCTGATGGGCACCCGGCTGCCGGTTCTCCAGAGCCTCACGTTCCGGGTCAGCCCCTATGGCGTCCTCACCAAGCCGTTCTGGGTGGACGCCCTGGTGGTTGTGCTCCAGCAGGCCATGGAGCAGACCGTTCGCATCCAGGTGGCCCGACGCCGCGTGGAACGGCTCGAACAGGCGGAACGGATCGTCACCCAACGCTACAACTTGTTCGACAAAGTGCTGATTCCGCGGGCACGGCAGAACATTCGCAGGATCGCCATTGTTCTGGCCGATGCCGAACGGGCGGCTGTGGTCAATTCCAAGATTGCCAAGCGCAAGAAGGAGCACCAGACGCCATGACGATCGTCGCCCTGGCCAAGGTGTCGATCTTCGCCCTGGCGGCGGAGAAGCAGGCCGTCCTGGAGGGTCTGCAATCCCTTGGCTGCCTGCATCTGATGGCCCTGGGTGCTGCGGAGGGGCCTGCTGATTTCACGGCCTCTCAGCCGGATGTGGAAGCCCGCGAGGCGCTGCGCTATCTGATGGACGTGCGCCAGCGCCGCTATCCGCTGAAGGTCGATCCCACCTTCCAGCTCGATGCCGTGGTGGCGAAGGCCCTGGCGAACCGGGCGCGCAAGCGCGTCGCCGAGGACAGGATTCTGGCGCTGCGCCACCATCTCGCCGAACTGGCGCCCTGGGGGAACTTCCGGTTGCCCGAGCGGCAGGAGCTCGCTGGCCTGCGCCTGTGGTTCTATCGGGTGCCCCATTCCCGGCTGGCGGCCTTCCAGCAGGCCCTCGATGGGCTGGCGCTGCCATGGCAGCGGATCCACGCCAGCCCCAGGCACGCCTACGTGGTGCTGATCGCCGAACAGGAACCCGATCAGACCCTCCTGCCGGTCCAGCGGTCCCACGTCGGGTCCGAGTCCCCGGAGGATCTGAGGGCCGAGCTCGACCGGGCCCATGTTGAGCTGGATGACATCGAGGCCGAGCATGTCGCCCTCAGCCGCTGGATCTTTCTGCTCTCCAAGCACCTCATCCGTGCCGATGAGCAGGTGGCCCTCCGACAGGCCGGTGAGAAGACCGCCGACCTCGGTCCCGTCATCCAGGTGCAGGGCTGGATGCCGCGTCATGACCTGCCCCGACTCACCGCCTTTGCCGAGCGGATGGGTCTGGCCTGCTGGGCCGAAAGTCCGGCGGCGGAGGATTCACCTCCCACCTTGATGACGAACCCGGATCTGCTGGCGGGCGGGGAAGATCTCGTCACCTTCTATGAGACGCCGGGCTATCGCGACTGGGATCCCTCGGTCGTCGTCTTTTTCTCCTTCGCCATTTTCTTCGCCATGATCCTGGCGGATGCGGGCTATGCCCTGGTGCTGGGTGTGCTGCTCGCCACGTTCTGGAGGGGCATGGGAACCCGGCCGTCCTCGCGGCGGTTCCGCGTCCTGGCGGCGGTCGGTCTGCTGTTCTCGCTGCTCTACGGGATGCTGGCCGGAAGTTACTTCGGGGCTCCTCCCCCGGCCGGATCCTTCCTGGCCCATCTTCGGGTGCTGAATCTCGATGATTTCAACGCGATGATGAAGGTGTCGCTGGTGGTGGGCGGCCTGCATCTGATCCTGGCCAATGGGATCGTGGCGGTGCGCGGGGTTTCGATCGCCGAGCGCGCCAAGCCCATCGGCTGGATCGCGATCATCCTGGCGGGCCTCACGCTCTACCTTGGCGGGGCCGCGCCGGCAGCCCGGGATCTGGCCCTGGGCCTCGGCAGTGGCGGGCTGCTCACCATCCTGCTGCTGAGCAGCGAGCGACCGATCAACGGTCCGGGGGCCCTGCTGTTGCGTCTCTTGGACGGGCTGTCCTCACTGGCGGAACTCTCCAAACTTTTTGGCGACGTGATGAGTTACCTGCGGCTGTTTGCCCTAGGCTTGGCCAGTGCCTCTCTGGCCCTGACGTTCAATCAACTGGCGGCCGAGGTCTACCGCTCCGATGTGCCTCTTGGGGTGCTGATTGCGCTGCTGATCCTGGTCCTGGGTCATGGCATCAATCTGTTGCTGGCCATCATCAGCGGCTTTGTCCACGGCCTGCGGCTCAACTTCATCGAATTCTTCAACTGGAGCCTTGACGAGGAAGGCTATCCCTTCGCACCCTTCAGCAAAAAGGAGACGGCCTCATGAACAACGACACCACCATTCTGGTCCTGGGCTGGATCGGCATCTACGCGCCGGTGGCCCTGGCGGCGATCGGTGCCTCCATCGGTTGCACGACGGCGGGCCAGGCGGCGATCGGCGCCATGATGGAGGTCAGCAGCGGCTACGGACGATTCGTCGGCCTCTCCGCCCTGCCGTCGTCGATGTCGATCTACGGCATCGTCGTGATGTTCATCCTCAACCGGCCGGTGACACCGGCGAATTCCGGCGGACTCTTCGGCATCGGCCTGCTGTCGGGGCTGGCCTTCCTGATGGCGGCGATCTACCAGGGGCTGTGCTGCGCCTCCGCCATTTCCGGCTCCAAGGCCAAGCCGGAGATCTTCGGCCTGTCCCTGGCCCCGGCGGCGATCGTCGAGGGGTTCGCCGTCTTTGCCTTTGTCTTCGCCCTGGTGGCGGCCGGGGGCATCCCCAAGTAGGGCTGTCCGAGCGCCGGCCGCGCTCCGGCATCTCCGTTCTCCCATCCTTTCCGACGTTTCTCCCCAGCCGGGCAGTTCCCATGGCCAACCCGAAGAAGCTCCGGCACGACACTCCCCTGGCGGTGGCCTCGGGTGTGGAGGAGTTGATTGGACGCCTGCGGGATCAGGGTGTGGAGAAGGGACGGGCCGAGGCGGATGCGCTCCTGCAGGAGGCCCGGGCCAAGGCCGCGGCCCTGGTGGCACAGGCCGAGGAGCAGGCCCGACAGATCGTCGATCGGGCCCGCAAGGAGGCTGAATCGCTGCAGACGTCGGGTCAGCAGGCCCTGGAGCTGGCCTTCCGCGACGCCAACCTGGCGCTCAAGGCCCAGCTCAGCGACCGCTTCACCGGTGAGGTGCGCCAGCTCGTCGGTGAGGAGCAGGAGAAGCAGGAGATCCTGGAGCGGATGATCCTGGAGATCGTCGGCACGCTCCGCCCGGAGGCCGACCAGTCCCAGCAGGTGGAGGTGCTGCTGCCGCGTCGGATCGCCGGTCTGGCCGAACTCAGCCAGCATCCGGAGGAGCTGGAGCAGGGCATCCTCAGCCGCTTCGTGCGTCTCACCGCCCGGGGGCTGCTGCGGGAGGGGGTCGGCTTCGGGGTGGCGAAGGGATCCCAGGCCGGGCTGAAGCTGCGACTGGTGGACCGTGATGTGGTTCTCGATCTCACCGATGCGGCGATCGCCCAGACCCTGCTGGCCCACCTGCAGCCCCGGTTCCGTGCCCTGCTGGAGGGGGTGGTGAAGTGAGGGCCCGATGAAGTACGTCGTGCTGATGGCCAGCCTGCCGCCGCTCGGGTCGTTGTTCGAAGCGACGGCACCGCCGATTTCCAGACTCAAGCTGGAAAGTCGCCTGGGCCTGCTGGAGGCGGCGGATCTTCAGACCCTCGAGCAGATCGCCAATCTGATCGCCTGGCCGTCCCAGCCGCTGGAGCGCACCGACCCGGCGTTCATCGCGGAGGCCCATCGCTTCCTGGCGGCCAACCGCAACCCCACCCTGCGGCGCCTGGTGACCCAGCGCCTGGAGATGCGCACGATCGTGGCGGCCTTTCGCCGCCGCCGGCGCGGCGAAGCCCAGCCGCCCATCGGGGAGGTCTGGGGATTCGGAGAATGGGTCGGCTTGATCGAGCGCAACTGGGGCGCACCCACCTTCCAACTGGAGGTGATCTTTCCCTGGGTCAGGCAGGCGCATGACCTGCTGGAGAAGGACGATCTGATCGGCTTCGAGAAGTTGCAGTTCTCCGTCGTCTGGGCCATGCTTGATCGCCTTGGAGCTGGCCATACGTTCGACTTCGAAGCGCTGATCATCTATCTCGCGCGCTGGAGTCTGGTCAGTCGTTGGTCATGCTACAACGGAGATGTTGCCGTTGATCGGTTTCGGAAGCTCGTTGATGCGGGCCTCGGCAGCCACAGAGAAATTGTTTCGGGTGTATCTCAATGAACAGCAGCATGGAGCCCTTTGTTGAATACCATCCCGCCAGCGTGGTTGCCGTGCAGGATGATCTGGTCACGATTCAGATGGCGGAGACACAGCCACGGCCCCTGCTCAAGAATGAGGTGATCTATATCTGTCTGCAGCGTCGCGGGGATGCACGCCAGGAGAAGCTGAAAGCCGAGATTCTGCGGGTGCGGGGCCGGCTGGCCGATGCCCAGGTGTTTGAAAGCACCAAGGGCGTCGGCATCGGTGATCCGGTGGAGCAGACCGGTGAGCAGCTCTCCGTGACGCTCGGCCCCGGCCTGCTGGGACTGGTCTACGACGGCCTGCAGAATCCCCTGGCCCAGATCGCCGCCGGCTACGGAACGTTTCTGCCCCGTGGTGCCGATGTGTCGCCCCTGGATCGGGAGAAGATGTGGTCGTTTCAGCCCAGGGCCAAGATCGGTGACACCCTCCATGCCGGAGACGTGATCGGCACCGTCCAGGAGGGCCGCTTCAGCCACAAGATCATGGTTCCCTTCGATCAGCAGGGGCCGGTCACCCTGGACTGGATTCAACAGGGGAGTTTCACGATCGATACGGCGGTGGCCCGGATCCGTGAGGGCAGCGGCACCCCACGGCCACTCACCCTCACCCAGCAGTGGCCGGTGCGGCGCGCCCTGCCCCAGGCGCTGCTGGAGACGAACCGCTGCGAGCGGCTCTACCCCCAGGAGCCGATGATCACCACCCAGCGGATCATCGACACCTTTCTGCCCATCGCCCGCGGCGGCACCGGCTGCATCCCGGGCCCCTTCGGCGCCGGCAAGACCGTGCTCCAGAACCTGATCTCGCGCCATTCCGATGTGGACATCGTGCTGGTGGTGGCCTGCGGGGAACGGGCCGGGGAGGTGGTGGAAACGATCACCGAATTCCCCAAACTGTCCGACCCCAAGACCGGCGGTTCGCTGATGGATCGCACCATCATCATCTGCAACACCTCCTCGATGCCGGTGGCGGCCAGGGAGGCCTCCATCTACACCGGGCTCACCTTGGGGGAGTACTACCGCCAGATGGGCTACAACGTGCTGTTGATCGCCGATTCCACCTCCCGCTGGGCCCAGGCGATGCGCGAAACCTCCGGTCGGCTGGAGGAGATTCCCGGCGAAGAGGCCTTCCCCGCCTATCTCGATTCCTCGATCAAGAGCGTCTACGAGCGGGCCGGCATCATCCGCACCTCTGATGGCTCCGTCGGCAGCCTCACCATGATCGGCACGGTGTCGCCGGCGGGGGGGAATTTCGAGGAGCCGGTCACCCAATGCACCCTCGGCACCGTCAAGGCCTTCCTGGGGCTGAGTGCGGAGCGGGCCTACAAGCGCTTCTACCCCGCCGTCGACATCCTGCTGTCCTGGTCACGCTATTTCCAGCAGCTGGAAGGCTGGTTCTCCCAGCATCTTTCGCCGGACTGGGTGGGCAACGTCGCCGAGATGAACGGGTTGCTCAAGGAGGGCGACCGGGTCAGCCAGATGATCCAGGTGACGGGGGAGGAGGGGGTGAGCCTGGAGGATTTCGTCGTCTTCCAGAAGGCCCTGTTCCTGGACATGGTCTATCTGCAGCAGGATGCCTTTGATGCGGTGGATTCCACCACGCCCCTGGAACGCCAGAAGACCTCCTTTGATCTGGTCTTCGATCTGCTCCACCATGACCCCACGTTCACCGACAAGAAGGCCGCCCGGGACTATTACACCCAGCTCACGGGTCTCTACCGGAACCTGAATTACGCCGCCACCGGTTCGCCCACCTACCGGAGCTACCTGCAGCAGATTCAGGCGCTCTCCGCAACCCCTACTCCCAGCCCAGTCGCGACGCCTTGATCGTCAGCGGCCAATGCAGGCGCCGTGGTGTCTCCGCCGCCCCCCAGGCGGCCGCCAGGGGCGGACGCAGCCGTTCGATGGGGTCGTGGCCCAGGGCGGCCCGGTAGCGGGCGCTGGCCGACCAGCTGGAGCCGTAGCCGAGCAGCTGCTCCAGGGTCCAGGTGGCTTCCATGGCGAAGGGCGGGGCCTCCAGGCATTCGAAGGGCAGGACGAGGTCGCGGTAGCCGTTCTCCACCTGCGCCTTCTCAGGGGGCCAGTAGGGGCCGACGATGTCGGCGTAGAAGTGCTGCAGGAGCGCATCGGTCCCCTCCCCCTCCAGCTCGGGGATGCCGTAGCTCCAGACGGCCAGCACCCCGCCGGGGCGCAGCACCCGCTCCACCTCCCGGAAGAACCGGGGCTGGTCAAACCAGTGCAGCGCCTGGGCCACCGTGACCAGATCGACGCTGTCCGCCTCCAGGCCGGAGCCCTCCGCCGCCGCCAGTCGGTAGTGCACACCGGGAGCGGGACGGGCAGCGGCCAGCTGGGAGGCGCTGGCGTCGGTGGCCACCACCTCGGCGAAATGGGCGGCCAGGCCGATGGCGGCCTGGCCCGTGCCGGTGGCGCAGTCCCAGGCCCGCTGGCGGGCGGGGACCACCGCCGCCAGCCAGTCGAACAGGGCCGCCGGATAGGTTGGCCGGTAATGGGCGTACGCCCCTGAGACGGATCCGAAGTGGTCGGTGAAGCTGGCGCCCATCGCTTCGGGTCCGCAGAACGAGGCCGTCTGCGCCCATACCTAGCCGCGGCGGATGTCGCCGGCCGCGGGCATCAACGCGTGGCTTAGGAGAGTCCCTGCTTGAGGCGACGGGCGGCGGCCTTCAGGTCCTGCATCAGGCAGGAGAGTCTCGTCCTTGCCGTCATGGCGATGGGGTCGCCATAGCCCAGGGCCTCGCGCAATCGGTGCAGCGACCGTGCGTGCATGGCTTCGCGGAAGACTGCGGTGGTGAAGGGGTGGCGCCTCATGAGCCGTGGGCGCTCGGCTCGGCGGCCACTGGCCCCGGAGCCCATCTCGGCGCGAGAAATCTGGATCGGTTGTTCCGCCGCTTGCAGACGGGATGCGGCGGCTTCGCCAAGAACTGCTGAACGGATCCGGTTCCTTTCCCGCTGCTCATGCCGGGCCAGGGTCTCGATGTGCAGGTTGATGAGGGGATGGCTGTGGTTGCTCCAGGCCAGCCAGCTATGAAAGTAAAAGTCTGCGTAGTCATCGATGCGCTTAAACGCGTTCGCCATCGAGGAGAAGGAGCGACCCATGGCGAGCCAGGTGTCGAACGGGTCGCGATGGGTGTAGATGCAGGTATGGGGAATCTGGCGGTCGCCAAGCATCTCCACCAGGCTTGGTGCGGCGGAACCATCTGGGAAATGGCGGAATCTCCAGCCTTCGCCGAAGCTGTGGTCGCGGATCATCAGCACGGAAGCATCGGGATTGGCGATGAATCTGTCGACGAGCAGATCAAGTCGTCGTTGGTACTCCTGAAGGGCTTCGGCTCTGGTGAACAGCTCCAGGGCGCGAACCCGATGCAAGGGATCTTCCGGGAAATACGTTGTTGGCGGATTGTAGGAGTAGGGGTTGGTCTCGCCGGTGAGCCAGGCGTTCCCATCCAGCGCTTTGGCGATGTAGTGAAAGAGGTAGGTGCCTGCGGAACAGGGAAGATTGGCGACCAGGACAATTTGTTTGTCCATGCTCTCTTTCTGATGGCTTGTGATCATAGGCCGCAAAAAGCCCCCGCTGGTGAGCGGGGGCTGGGAAGGGTTCGGATGGGGAAGGGGCTCAGACCTTGCGGCTGTAGAACTCCACCACCAGCAGTTCGTTGATCTCGAGGGCGACCCATTCCCGCTCGATGCGGCCGCCCACCTTGGCGGTCATCTTGGCCTTGTCGAACTCCAGGTGGGGCGGGATGTTCGCCAGGCCGGGGAAGGCCAGGTTGGCTTCGGCCAGGGCCTTGCTGCACTTGCGCTCGCGGATGGCGACCACGTCGCCGGCCCTGCACTGATAGCTGGGGATGTCCACCACCCGGCCGTTCACGGTGACGTGGCCGTGGTTCACCAGCTGGCGGGCACCGGGAACGGTGGGACCGAGGCCAAGGCGGAAACAGATGTTGTCGAGACGGTTCTCGAGCAGCTTGAGCAGGTTGGTTCCGGTGGAACCCTCCTGGGCACGGGCTTTCTTCACGTAGCGCACCAGCTGACGTTCGGAAATGCCGTAGTTGAAACGCAGTTTCTGCTTTTCTTCGAGACGGATCGCGTATTCGGAGCGCTTGCGACGGGCTTGGCCGTGCTGACCGGGGGGATAAGACCGTTTGGCGGCCTTACGGGTGAGACCGGGAAGGTCCCCCAAGCGCCGCGTGATCCTCAGGCGAGGGCCGCGGTAGCGAGACATAAGGGAAGGGATCGGAGGTGGGGACGGCGAGGGTCACGGCTGCGGCATGCTGGGTTTACCCGGATGCCTGCGCGTGCTGCGCCAACCACCCACCCTAGGCGGCGACGGTCCCGGCCTCCTCCAGGGCGCCCTGCCGGCCGCTCCGGCCTCCCCCCTCTCGGCCGCCGTGGCTGCCCTGCTGCTGGCCCTGATCGGCGCCTACCGCCGCTGGATCTCCCCCCTGCTCGGCCCCCGCTGCCGCTTCATCCCCAGCTGCAGCGCCTACGGGCTTGAGGCGATCAGCCGCCACGGACCCTGGCGCGGCGGCTGGCTGACCGTGAAGCGCGTCTGCCGCTGCCATCCCTTCACCCCCTGCGGCTGCGACCCGGTTCCGGACTGATGCAGGAGCTGCTGCTGTTCACGCGCCAGGGCTGCTGCCTCTGCGAGGGCCTCGAGGAGAAACTGCAGGCGCTGGATCCCCCCCAGCCCCTGCAGCTGATCGACGTGGACACCGATCCGGCCCTGCAGGGGCGCTATGGGCTGGCCGTGCCCGTGCTGGCGGTGGCGGCCGGAGCCGACGGCCCCTTGCGGGAGCTTCCCCGGGTATCCCCCCGACTGGCGGGAGCCCAGCTGCAGGCCTGGCTGATCAAGCAGGGCGTGCGCTGAGGGTCACGCTAGGACAGGCGCCAGCTTCGTCCCGCCGGACGCCGCCGGCGCCGCCATGTCACCGCTGCTTCAGCCGCTCCTGCACCAGGTGGGCCTGCCGCCGCTGCCCGACCCCACCGGCGCCCTGACCCAGGCGGTGGTCAGCGGAGTCAGCTGCGATTCCCGCCGCGTCGGCCCCGGCACCCTGTTCGTGGGCCTGCCCGGCACGGCGGTGGATGGCGGCAGCTTCTGGCCGGAGGTGCTGGCCGCCGGTGCGGTGGCGGCGGTGATCGGACCGGCGGCGGCCGCTGTCCAGCCC
>NZ_JAYGHZ010000274.1:0-15203 GCF_034931285.1 Synechococcus sp. BA-120 BA3 | reverse complement strand
CGGTTGGCCTCCGGGGCTGGGGCCGTCCCGGAGGCAGACCCGGGGGTGGCGGCTGGGGTGGGGACCGGGGCCTGGGCCCGCCGCTCCAGCCAGCTGCTGTAGTTGCCCTCGAAGCGCTCCAGCAGGCCCGCCTCGAAGTGGAACAGGCGGTCGACGGTGCGGTCCAGGAACCAGCGGTCGTGGGAGACCACCACCACACAGCCCCGGAAATCCTCGAGGAAGTCCTCCAGCACGCTCAGGGTGTGGACGTCGAGGTCGTTGGTGGGCTCGTCCAGCAGCAGCACGTTGGGGGCCTCGATCAGCAGCCGGCAGAGATGCAGCCGCCGGCGCTCGCCCCCGGAGAGCTTGGCCACCGGCTGGTGCTGCTGGGCGGGGGGAAACAGGAACCGCTCCAGCAGCTGGGAGGCCGTCAGCTCCACCCCGTCCACCTGCACCCGGCTGGCGGCCTCCTGCACCACCTCGATCACCTTGCGCTTGCCGTCCCTGGCCAGCAGCACGTCGCTGTGCTGGTCGAAGTAGGCCAGCTTCACCGTGGCCCCCAGCTCCAGCAGGCCTTCGCTGGGGGGCCGGCGGCCGGCGATCACCTCCAGCAGGCTGGATTTCCCGGCCCCGTTGGGTCCGATGATCCCCACCCGGTCCTCGGGGCTGAAGTCGTAGCTGAAGTCCCGCAGCAGGGTGCGATCCCCCACGGCCACCGCCAGGCCCTCGGCGGTGATCGCTCGCTTGCCGATGCGCCGGGCGGTGGCGGCCATCGCCAGGCTGGTCCGCCCCTGGCGGGTGGGGGCCTCCAGCAGGGCATCGATGCGCTGCAGCCGGGCCTTCTGCTTGGTGCTGCGGGCCTTGGGGCCCTGGCGCATCCAGGCCAGCTCCCGCCGCAGGGTTCCCTTGAGCTTGGCGGCGGTGGAGGCCTCGGCCTCCTCTTCGGCCGCCTTCAGGGCCAGGTAGGTGCCGTAGTTGCCCTCATAGGGGCGGGCCTCGCCCCGATCCACCGCCACGATCCTCCTGGTGACGCGATCGAGCAGATAGCGGTCGTGGGTGACGAGCACCAGGGCGCCGGCGAAGCGATCCAGGTAGCTCTGCAGCCACTCCACCCCCTCGGCATCGAGGTGGTTGGTGGGTTCGTCCAGCAGCAGCACCTCCGGTTCGGCCACCAGGGCCGCCGCCAGGGCGACACGGCGCCGGTTGCCGCCGGAGAGCTCGCCGATCGTCCGCTCCTGGTGGGCGGCGTCGATGCCCAGGCGCTCCAGCACCTCGCGGCAGCGGCGCTCCAGATCCCAGGCCTGGCAGCTGTCCATGCGGTGCTGCAGGGCGCTGAGGCGGGCCAGCAACGGGCCCTCCTCCGCCCCGCTCGCCAGCTGGTGGCTCACCCCGGCGTGCTCGCGCAGCAGGGCCATGGCCTCGCCGTCCCCGGCGAACACCTGCTCCAGCACGGTCAGGGCCGGATCCAGCCGGGGCTCCTGGTCGAGCAGCACCACCCGGGTGCGGGCGTGGCAGCGGCGCTCACCCCGATCCAGCGGTTCGAGGCCCGCCAGCACCCGCAGCAGGGTGCTCTTGCCGGCGCCGTTGGGGCCGATCAGGCCCAGCCGGTCCCGCTCCCCCACGTGCAGATCGAGGTCGGCGAACAGGCTGCGCAGGCCGAAGTCCTTGGCGGCCCCCACCAGGCTGATCAGGCTCATGGGGTTTCAACGGACGGGCCCGGCCCCCGGCGCTGCTGCTCCAGGTGGGCGAAGACGCTCTTGTCGCCCACGTCCGCCGCCGCCGGCATCGGGAACTTGCGCAGGCAGAGCACCAGCAGCAGCAGGGCTTCGGCCGCCAGCAGGCTGGCGGTGGTGGCCGGGCTCAGCACGCCGGCCAGGCGGCCGAGCAGGGCCAGGGGCAGCAGCAGGGTGACGCCGACCGCCTCCGGGCGCTGGAAGCAGAAGAACTCCTTGAAGCCGATGCCGGCCAGGGCGGCGAAGAAGGGCCCCACCGCCAGGATCCACAGGGGCTGGTCCACCAGGGCGGGGAGCATCCGCCCCGGCCCGGCCCGCAGGGCCAGCAGGCCGCCGCCCAGGCAGCCCGCCAGCCAGAACAGCTGCAGGGCCCGGTGCAGGGGGCGCAGGTAGATGTGGATCCAGCGCAGGGCCAGGCCCAGTCCGGCCGCCATCACCAGCAGCCAGGGCCAGAGCAGCTCCGGGCCCAGCTGGCGCCACTGGGCCAGCAGGGCCAGCTGGCCCAGGGCGACCGCCGTCAGGGCCAGCCGGTAGCCGAGCACCTCGCGGCGGTCGGTGGCGGTGATCGTGAAGGGGCCGTACACCCCTTCGAAGACGGGGTCGGCGCCGTCCGGGGTGGCCAGGGTGCTGCTCATCGGGTGGGGGCGCCGGGGGCGGCCGGGGGCGGGCTGCCTACCAGTGTGGCCAGGTCCGGTCCCGCCGGGACGATGCCGGAGGGGTGCAGGGGGAACAGGGCCCCGAAGTAGTCGCGGCGCCAGGCGTCCGGGAAGCAGGTGGCGGCGACCCCCTCCAGGGCGTGGAAGCGGCGCCGCCAGTCCCACAGCCCGGGCAGCTTCCAGAGGGGCCGGCGGCTGCAGCCGAACAGGGGCGCGTAGACCAGTTCCATCCGGATCAGGGTGGGGAACAGCACCACGTCCGCCAGGCTCGGGGCGGGGCCGCCACACAGCCAGCCGCCGCCGCTCTCCCCGCCGGCGGCCAGGGCCGCCTCGACCGCCTCCAGGGCGGCGAACAGGGCCGCCTCCGCCTCGTCGTAGGCGGCCTGGTTGCGGGCGAAGCCACAGCGGTACACCCCGTCGTTGACATCCCCCTGCAGGCGCTCCCGCCAGGCGCTGATCGCCGGGAGGTCCTCCGGCGGCGCCAGGTCCGGCGCCCCGGGCGCGGCGGGCCAGGCGTTGAGCAGCTCGATCAGGCGGGCGCTCTCGTTCACCAGGATCGTCCCCGTCCGCCGGGAAAAGAGGGCCGGCACGGTGGCCCGGGCGCGGGGATCGGCGCCGCAGCGGCGGTAGAGCTCCAGCAGGGTGCCGCAGCCCTCGAAGGGCTCGCTGAACCGCCAGCGGCCGGCATCCGGATCGGGAACCACCACCACGGTGTCGATCATCGGGGCCAGGCCCCGCAAGCTCCAGGTGAGCCAGGCCCGGTGGGCCCAGGGGCAGCTGCGGCCCACGATCAGCACGTGGGCGCCAGCTGCGGCGGCGTCCTCCGGCAGCGGCGGCAGGGCGGTGAAGGCCCCGACAGGCCGGCGGTAGCGGCCCTGGCTGTCGGCGGGGCCGAGGCCGCCCATCAGCAGGCGCCACTGGCACTGCCAGAGCTGCCGGGCGGAGCGCACCAGCGGGGCGGGCGGGGCCATGGGTCATCACGGTGTCCTGCCCTGACTCTGCGCCAGGCTGGGGCCCTCTGAGCGAGCAGGCGATGGTGGCGGGCCGGGTGATGGTGGTGGGGGGCACCCACGGCAACGAACGCAACGCGCCCTGGCTGCTGGAGGCCTGGCGACGGCACCCGGCGCAGCTGCGCGGCAGCGGTCTCGCCCTGGAGCTGGTGCTGGGCAACCCCGCCGCCCATGCCGCCGGCGTGCGCTATCTCGATCGCGACCTCAACCGCAGCTTCGTGCCCGACCTCCTGGACGCCCCCGGACCGGGGGACCGGGAACGGGAGCGGGCCCGGGAGCTGCTGGCCCGCCACGGGCCCGATGGAAGCGCCCCCTGCCTGGTGGCCCTCGACCTGCACAGCACCACGGCCGCCATGGGCAGCAGCCTGGTGGTCTACGGCCGGCGGCCGGCCGACCTGGCCCTGGCGGCGGGCGTGCAGCGGCGCCTGGGCCTGCCGATCTACCTGCATGAGCAGGACCGGGCCCAGACCGGCTACCTGGTGGAGCGCTGGCCCTGCGGGCTGGTGGTGGAGGTGGGTCCGGTGCCCCAGGGCGTGATCCAGGAACCGATCTGCCGGCAGAGCCAGCTGGCCCTGGAGGCGGCCCTGGAGGTGCTGGCCCAGGCCCGCTCCGGCGCTCTGCGCCTGCCGGAGCGGCTGGTGGTCCACCGGCACCTGGGCAGCCTCGATCTGCCCCGCCATGGCGACGGCAGCCCGGCGGCGGTGGTGCACCCCCAGCGTCAGAACCGCGACTGGCAACCGATCGCCGCCGGTGATCCCCTGTTCCTGACGGCCGAGGGCGCCACGATTCCGTTCCACCCGCGGGAGGACCTGGACGGGCCCGTCTGGGCCGTGTTCATCAACGAGGCGGCCTACGGCGAGAAGGGCATCGCCCTCAGCCTCACCCGCCGGGAATCGTGGCCGGTGGAGCCGGGCTGGGGCCAGGCCCTGGCCGACCTGGCCCGGGAGCTTCAGGGCCCGGGCTGAGCCTGGCCCTGGCCGGCGGGGGCGGGCTGGGAGCGGGGCGGCCCGTTGTAGACCACGCCCAGGACGTTGCGACCATCCGGGGCGACGAGGATCTCGCTCTCCACGGTCGGCGGCAGGCCCAGCTGGGCCCAGCCGGGCACGCCCCCGAAGAAGCGGAACAGGAAGCCGTCGGCATCGGCGCGCACCAGGCAGCTGCCGCCACTGCGCTCGTACATGCAGGGGGCGGACCGGTAGACCCCGAGGCCGCCGTTGATCAGCTCGGCCCGCATCCGGGCCAGGTTGGCGGCGCGGCCCCGCTGGAAGGCCTGCTCCTGGGTCATCTGGGCCAGGGCCGGGGAAGGCCCCACCAGGGGGGCGGCCAGCAGCAGGGCCAGGCAGCCCAGCAGGGGCCGCAGGGGGGAGGAGGTCATGGTCAGCCGCAGACGAGGGTGGTCTGTTCCTTGGTGCAGGGGAGGTCGGTCTTGCTGCCGTCGGCCCAGTAGATGCGCAGGCGGTCGTCTTCGGTGTCGGTGCGCAGGGTCAGCGACTTGACCACGCCGGCGGGGGGCTTGCCGGCCGGATCGGCGGTGTCGGGACGCAGGTCGGCCTTGTTGAGCCGCTGCTCGAGCTGCTGGATCTTGAGTTCGAGCTGGTCGATGCGGCGGCTTTCGGCATTGGGCAGGCCCTGGCAGCCGGCCACCATCAGGGGGAGCAGCAGCAGGGCCGGCGCCGGTCCGCGCAGGCGCCGAAGCAGCTGGTGGCGCAGGCGGTGGCCGGCACAGCGCGCTGGCTGGGGAGGAGGCGACGAACGCGAGACCATCGGCGGCAGGGCGGGATGACCGGATCACCTCACCTCCTAGCAGCGGCAGGGGGGGCAGGCCAGGCGGGACGCTCATCTTTTCTTCATGAAGACCGCCTCACACCCCGCAATGGTCTGTTACATTGCTGTGAGGCGATCCGTCGCCCTTCCTTACGCCCATGGCCGGCGCACTCGCGCTTCCGCCTGAAAGCACACTTTCCTGCACTCATGACCGCCACTCTCCAGCAGCGCTCCGGCGCTTCGGTGTGGAACCAGTTCTGTGAGTGGGTCACCTCCACCAACAACCGTCTCTACGTCGGTTGGTTCGGTGTGCTGATGATCCCCACCCTGCTGGCCGCCACCATCTGCTTCATCGTCGCCTTCATCGCGGCACCCCCCGTCGACATCGACGGCATCCGTGAGCCCGTCGCCGGCTCGCTGATGTACGGCAACAACATCATCTCCGGCGCCGTTGTCCCCTCCAGCAACGCCATCGGCCTGCACTTCTACCCCATCTGGGAAGCCGCCAGCCTCGACGAGTGGCTGTACAACGGTGGCCCTTACCAGCTGGTGGTCTTCCACTTCCTGATCGGCGTCTTCGCCTACATGGGCCGTGAGTGGGAACTCTCCTACCGCCTCGGCATGCGCCCCTGGATCTGCGTCGCCTACTCCGCCCCCGTGGCGGCCGCCAGCGCCGTGTTCCTGATCTACCCCTTCGGTCAGGGTTCCTTCTCCGACGGCATGCCCCTCGGCATCAGCGGCACCTTCAACTACATGCTGGTGTTCCAGGCTGAGCACAACATCCTGATGCACCCCTTCCACATGCTGGGTGTGGCCGGTGTGTTCGGTGGCTCCCTGTTCTCCGCCATGCACGGCTCCCTGGTGACCTCCTCCCTGGTGCGTGAGACCACCGAGAGCGAGTCCCAGAACTACGGCTATAAGTTCGGCCAAGAGGAAGAGACCTACAACATCGTGGCCGCCCACGGTTACTTCGGTCGCCTGATCTTCCAGTACGCCTCCTTCAACAACAGCCGCAGCCTGCACTTCTTCCTGGCCGCCTGGCCGGTGATCGGCATCTGGTTCACCGCCCTGGGCGTGAGCACGATGGCCTTCAACCTGAACGGCTTCAACTTCAACCAGTCCATCCTTGATGGTCAGGGCCGGGTGATCAACACCTGGGCCGACGTGCTCAACCGTGCCGGCCTCGGCATGGAAGTGATGCACGAGCGCAATGCGCACAACTTCCCCCTCGACCTGGCCGCTGCCAGCGCCACCCCCGTGGCTCTGACCGCCCCGGCGATCGGCTGATCCAGCCCCTCCGGTTGTCCGGATGCTGCCAACCCCCTGCGAGAGCAGGGGGTTTTTTCATGGTGAGAGGCGCCGGCCTGCACGGCCGCCCATCATGGTGACCGATCCACCCACGCCAGGTGCAGACGCCGATGCGCAGGCCCTCTCCCGACTCCACCTGGTACGCACGCCAGAAGCGGCGGCGTGAATCGCCGTTCTTCCGGCTGCTGGACCGCTCCTTCGGTTTCCGGGTCCTGATGGCCGCCGCGCTGTCCTTCGCGTTGCTGGCCGTGGTCAACCGATTCGAGAACTGCCATGCCAAGGCGGGGCAGGCCGACTGCCTGACCAGCAATTTCCTGGAGATCATCAGCGTCAGCACCGTCGAATCGTTCAGCATCGTCACGGCGGCCATCGTCTATCTCCTGGAGGCCGGACAGCGGAAGGAGAAGGAGCACATGGAGATGTTCGAACTCCTGCTGGCCCCGCGTCAGGCCGGGGTCTCCAACACCCTGGGCCGCCTTCGGGCCCTGGAGATGCTCTCCGCCGATGGCCTCTGGCAGGACGGCTTTGATCTGGAGGGCGCCAATCTGGAGGGTCTGAGGATTCCCTTCGGCCGCTGGCGTGGTGCCAACTTCTCCGGCACGGTGCTGCGCAACGCCGATGGCCATGGCGCCGATCTGGCCCAGGCGGATTTCAGCCGCGCCGATCTGACAGGGGCGAATCTCCGGGACGCCGATCTGCGTGGGGCCAATTTCACGGAAACCGACCTCTCCGGTGCGGATCTTCGGGGAGCAACTCTCGATGGTGCTGAGTTCCGTGGTACCCGTTTCAACCGCACGCTCACGGATGGTGCTCTACCGATTCAGGAGCACGGATCAGGCAGCGATCGGGGCTGATTGGGGCTCAGGCGACCAGCCTGGTGAGGGCCTCCAGGGGGAGCGAGGCGTTGAGGAAGGAGAGGCCCACGTAGGTGTTGAAGCCGGTGTTGCGCACCCAGCGGACCTTGGAGCGCAGGGTCACCTTGGAGCCGGCGTCATAATTGCGGGCTTCGAAGATGACCGTGTCGTCCTCCTGGACGTCCAGGCTGCCCTGACGCAGAACGCAGGCTCCGTGTTCGCTGACATCGCGGAGATTGACGAACACCGATTGCTTCGAAGCCAGGGTGAGGCTGACCGAAACGCCGACCGGGACGTGGTGCCGTGTGCTGGCACGCTTCCCTTCGGGATGCAGATCCTGTGACATGACAAGGGCCCGGCACGCCCCTGCCATGAAGCGCGAACAGGGGGAAGGCTGATTCTAGTTGCGGTTGTTGATGGCGCCACCACCCTGGGGCCTTGTCTGGGCGGCCCCCGGGAACGGGGCCGCCGAAGCATCGGCTAGGGTGAATTCATCCGGCAGAAGCCGGCGAACCTGTTGTTCGCCTTCGCCGGAGCCAGCACCGAGCCGCCCCGCGCTTCCTGGGGTCGGTCCACCAGGTCCAACGTCGGTCCACCTGGGCCCTCAACGACTGCCGTGTGTGATTCCCCGCGGGGGAACGGCAGCCTCCCGGTGCGAGATCCATATCCCCTTGTCCAACGTTCCGATGAACACCCTCTCCAGGCGCCCGTCCGCCGCGACCCGCCCCAGCTCCAGCTCCAGCTCCGCCGCCTCCGGCCGCGGCCCCCATGCCTACCCCTGCTGCCCCCTGGCGGCCAGGCCGGTCCGCCACGACCCTTCCCAGCACCCCCTCACCTGGGAGGACCTGCTCGGCCGCCGCTGACTCAATCGTCGTCGTCACGGTTGCGTCGCTTGTCGAGCACGTAGACGCGGCCGTCGGGGGTCACCAGCCGCCTCCCCTTCTCCCAGGAGGCACGCCAGCGATCGCGCTCCTCCTTGGCGCGCCGGGCCTGCCGGGCTGCCTGTCGGGCCTGCCTGGCCTGGGCCGCCCGCACCTGCGGCGCGTAGGTGTTGCGGTACCAGTCGTCCTGGACGAACAGCACCGGCACGCTGCAGGCCTGGTACAGCCCGCAGTAGCGGCGCCAGTCGCGGGCCTGCTGGGGGGGCACCCGCAGGTAGATGGGCGCGATCGCGGGCTGGCTCCAGCGGTCGCCGCTCCGTGACGGCCAGGCGATCACCGGGGCGTAGCCCAGGACCGGCGGTGGGGCCTGGTTGCCGATGGTGATCCGGCCGTAGTAGCCGGACTGGCCCAGGGGCACGGTCAGGGAGGTCTGGGCCTGGACCGGGGCATAGACGATCCCCGCGCCGCAGGCCACCACCAGGGCGGCGTGAAGCAGGCGGGAGAAACGGCTGATCATGGCGGAAGCTCCGTGGCCCCACCAGACAAACGCCCCCGTATGACTCAGCCCTGACCGGGGCCAGGGCCATCTGTGACAGGACATGACCGCTCCGTGCCGGTGGCGTGGATCCGCGAAAGACCGTCGGCGGCCCGCACCACCAGGGTGTGGCGCTCCACCAGGGCCGCCAGGTCGTCGTAGCCCCCGCCGATGACGGTGGCCACCGGCAGGCGGCGCCGCAGGGCGGCATCGATCACCAGCCGGTCGCGCCGGTGCAGGCCGTCGTCGCTCAGCTCCAGCCGGCCGAGGCGGTCGTCCCGGTGGGGATCGACACCGGCGTTGTAGAGCACCAGATCCGGACGCACCTGATCCAGCAGATCCGGCAGGGTCCGCTCCAGGGTCCGCAGGTAGGCGTCATCCCCGACGCCGTCCTCCAGGGCCAGGTCGAGGTCGCCCGTCTGCTTGTGCAGGGGGAAGTTGCTGGCCGCGTGCATCGAGAAGGTGAACACCCGGGGGTCGCCTGCGAAGATCGCCGCCGTACCGTCCCCCTGGTGCACGTCCAGGTCCACCACCAGCACCTGCCGCACCAGGCCCTCGGCCAGCAGCACCCGGGCCGCCACGGCGCAGTCGTTGAAGATGCAGAAGCCGCTGCCATGCAGCGGGAAGGCGTGGTGGGTGCCGCCGGCCAGGTGGCAGGCCAGGCCGTGGCGCAGGGCCAGCCGGGCCGTGAGCACCGTGCCCCCCACCGCCAGCCAGCTGCGTCGCACCAGGGGCTCCGACACCGGCAGGCCGATGCGGCGCACCTCCTGCGCACTCAGCCGTCCCCGGGAGAAGGCCTCGTGGTAGCTGCGGCCGTGCACCATCTCCATCCATCGGCGTGGTGCCGGCAAAGGCTGGTGGATCTGCCCCGGGCGGGCCAGCTCCAGCTGCTCCAGCCGCTCCTTCAGCAGCCGGAACTTCTGCATCGGGAAGCGATGGCCGCTGGGCAGGGGGACCGCGTAGGCCGGGTGATAAACCAGCGGAGGCCCCATCAGTCCCCCGTCAGGAGCTCCAGCAGACCGTAGGGGCTGTAGCGGCGCTCGATCCGGCAGGGGGCGCCACCGGCGGGCTGCCAGCTGAGCGTCACCCACACGGGCCCCGGCTGGCCTGGCGCAGGGGCGAGCACCACCTCGACGTCGTCGTCGAGGTGCCAGCGGCGGCCGCCGGCTTTCCCCCAGGCGATGCTCTCGGATCCGATGCTCTCGATCACAGCGACAAGGGGCGAGTCGGGGGCACCGTCACCAGTGCCGGGCCGCCATTCCCGGGCATCGGTGAAGCTTTCGAGCTTCTCCAGGCCATGGCGCAGCACCACACGCCGACGCCGCTCGCCATGGACGACGCAGAGCTCGGCGATCCAGGGCCACGGGCCCATCCGATCCATGCCCAGGCTCCAGTGGCCGGCGGCGCTGATCTGCATCGCCGCCGGCGGCTCGCTGAAGCGCATCGGCACGGTGCGACCGGTGTTCAGGTAGGTGTGGGCGGCTTCGATCGTGCCGTCCTCGTCGCTCACCCGCAGACGGGTGGGGAAGCGCTCGATCTCGCGGCCATCGGGGCCGAGCCGGTGGAACAGGCCCTCCCAGCAGCCGCCATACGCCTCGAGCAACCTCTGGCGGGGCGGGGCGCTCAATGGCATCGCAGACCGGACAACGGCGTCCAGCATGGCCACGACAGCCCCGCCGGCGCGGGCTGGCTCTGGGGTCAGCGATCAGCCGAGGGCCAGGGGGCTGGCCTGGGCCTGCCGGGGCGGCTGAGGTAGCCGCAGGCTCACCAGGGCCGCCAGTCCCACCATCAGGGCCGAGGCCCACAGGCAGGCCTGGATTCCGCCCACCAGGAACAGGCCGCCCGAGAGCAGGGTGCCCACCAGGCGGCCGGCGGCGTTGGCCATGTAATAGAAGCCCACGTTCAGGCTCACCGCATCGGCATCGGTGTAGGCCAGCACCATGTAGCTGTGGATCGAGGAATTCATGGCGAACACCACCCCGAACACGGCCAGACCGACCACCACCGTGAGGGCGGGATTGCCCACCTCGCGCCAGAGGGTGATCGCCATCAGGGCGGGGATGACCGTGAGCAGGGCGGCCCAGAACTGCACGGCACTGGGCCCCGGCGGCCGGGTCTGGCCCCAGGCCCGGCGCAGGCTTGGCGCCGATCCCTGGACGATGCCGTAACCGATCACCCACAGGCCCATGAAGCCGCCCACCTCCCAGAAGCGCCAGCCCAGGGTGGTCTGCAGAAACACCGGCAGGGCCACCACGAACCACACGTCCCGGGCGCCGAACAGGAAGAAGCGGGCCAGGGAGAGCACATTGATGCCCTCGCTCTTGGAGAACAGCGCCTTGAAGGCCGGCTTGCTCTTCATCCGGCCGATGTCCCGCGGCAACAGCAGCGTGACCAGAAAGGCCAGCGCCAACCAGGCCGCCATCACGATCACAGCTTTGTTGAACCCCACCGCGTAGAGCAGCAGGCCCCCCACGAAGAAACCCAGACCCTTGAGGCCATTCTTGGCCCCGGTGAGGATGGCCACCCAGCGGAACAGCTGCTGCTCCCCCCTGGCCTGATCCTCCGGGGTTTCCGGCACCACCACCCGGATGGCGCTCTTGGCGCTCATCTTCTCCAGGTCCTTGGCGATGCCGCTGATCGCCTGGGCCACCATCACCCACCCCACCGACAACGCATTGGGCCAGGTGTCGGCCACCGGCACCAGCAGCAGCAGGGCGCCGATCTGCAGCAGGGTGCCGATCCAGAGGGTGAGCTTCAGGCCGAAGCGGGCCCCCAGCCAGCCGCCGTAGAGGTTGGTGAGAATCCCGAAGAACTCATAGAAGATGAACAGGAAGGCGATCTCCAGGGTGGTGTAACCCAGCTGCAGGAAGTGGAACACCACGAGCATGCGCAGTGCCCCATCGGTCACCGTGAACGACCAGTTGTTGGCGGTGATGATCGCGTACTGCTGCAGGGGGGAAAGCGTGCGCATCACCGCTCCTCCAGGGCGATCACATGGCAGGCCAGATCCGCCATCCGGCAGCTGTAGCCCCACTCGTTGTCGTACCAGGCGTACACCTTCAGCTGGGTGCCATTGATCACCATCGTCGAGAGGGCATCGACGATCGAACTGCGGCTGTCGTTGATGTAGTCGACCGACACCAGGGGCCGCTCCTCGTAGCCCAGGATGCCCAGCAGGGGGCCCGCCGCCGCCGCCGCGAAGGCGCCGTTCACCTCCGCCACCGTCACCGGGCGCTCCAGCTCGAACACCGCATCGGTCAGCGAGGCATTGAGCAGGGGCACCCGCACGGCGTGGCCGTTGAGCTTGCCCTGCAGCTCGGGGAAGATCAGGCCGATGGCCTTGGCCGATCCGGTGGTGGTGGGGATCAGGCTCTGGCTGCAGGAGCGGGCCCGGCGCAGATCGCTCTTGAAGCCGTCGATCACCACCTGGGTGTTGGTGATGTTGTGCAGGGTGGTGATCGAGCCATGGCGGATGCCGAAGCTCTCGTGCACCACCTGCACCACCGGCGCCAGGCAGTTCGTGGTGCAGGAGGCGGCGGTGAGGATCCGGTGGCGATCCGGCACGTAGGTGCCGTGGTTGATGCCGAAGACGATGTTGGGAATCTCCACGCCGTCCAGCTCGCCCTTCACCGGGCAGGCCACGATCACCCGCTTCACGCCCCCCTGCCGCAGGTAGGGGGCGAGGGCCTCAGGGGTCTTGACCTTGCCGCTGCACTCGAGCACCAGCTCAACCCCCGCCGCCTGCCAGGGCACCAGGGCCGGATCGCTGCCCCGTGACCAGCCCACCCGGTGCCCGTCAACCGTGAAGCCCTCGCCGTCGGCCACGGCGGGCCGGTCCCAGCGGCCGTGCACCGAGTCGAATTCCAGCAGGTGGGCGGCGGCGGCGGCGTCACCGGCACTGTCGTTGACGTGCACCAGCTCAAGGCCCGGCCGCCCCCACAGGGCGCGGAACACCAGGCGACCGATCCGCCCGAACCCGTTGATGCCGATCCTCACAGCGCCTGCCGCGTCAGACCCCTACCCTTGCATCAGCCGAAGTTGATGAATTTATGGCCGGGTTAAGGACCGCCCCCTCTCCGCCCAGCGCCTGCGCCCCGGCCCCCCTGCAGGCCGAGGAGGCGCGCCTGCTGCTCAAGGCCCTGGCCGATCCGATCCGTCTGCAGGTGATCGAGGCCCTCGGGGGCGGCGAGCGCTGTGTCTGCGACCTCACTGCCGACCTGGGCCTGGCCCAGTCGAAGCTCTCGTTCCACCTCAAGGTGCTGAAGGAGACGGGCCTGCTGGCCGATCGCCAGAGCGGCCGCTGGGTTTACTACCGCCTGCAGCCCCAGGCCATCGAGCGCCTGCGGGCCTGGCTCGCCGCCCTGGCCGCCAGTTGCACCGCCCCGGCCGAACCCTGCTCCTGAACCCTCCACCCACCCCTTTTCGATGGGAATCTTCGAGCGCTTTCTGAGCCTGTGGGTCGGCCTGGCGATCGTGGCCGGTGTGGCCCTCGGCGCCCTGGCACCCCAGCTCGCCGCCGCCGTTGGGGCCTTTGAGTTCGCCCGCATCAATCTGCTGATCGCCCTGCTGGTGTGGGGAATGATCTTCCCGATGATGCTGGCGGTGGATTTCGGCGCCATCGCCGGCCTGCGGCGCCAGCCGAAGGGGCTCGTGGTCACGGTGGTCGTGAACTGGCTGATCAAGCCGCTGACGATGACGGCCATCGCCTGGCTGTTCATCCGCGGGCTGTTCGCTGCCTGGATCCCGGCCGACCTGGGCGATCAGTACATCGCCGGCATGATCCTGCTGGGGGTGGCACCCTGCACCGCCATGGTGTTCGTGTGGAGCCGGCTCAGCAACGGTGACCCCAACTACACCCTGGCCCAGGTGGCGATCAACGACCTGATCATGGTGTTCGCCTTCGCGCCGATCGCCGCCCTGCTGCTGGGGGTGAGCGATGTGCTCGTTCCCTGGGACACCCTGGTCACGGCGGTGGGCCTGTTCGTGGTGGTGCCCCTGGCAGCGGGCTGGCTCACCCGGGTGCTGCTGCGCTCCCCCACCCGCATCGAGCGCCTGGAGCAGCGGCTCAAGCCGGTGGCGATCGTCAGCCTGATCGTCACGGTGCTGCTGCTGTTCATGGTGCAGGCCGGGGCGATCCTCGCCAACCCGCTGGCCATCGCCCTGATCGCCATCCCGCTGACCCTGCAGACCTATCTGATCTTCTGGATCACGGCCCAGTGGATGCGCCTCTGGCGCCAGCCCCACGCCATCGCCGCCCCCGGCGCCATGATCGGCGCCTCCAACTTCTTCGAGCTGGCGGTGGCGGTGGCCATCAGCCTGTTCGGCATCGAGTCCGGGGCCGCCCTGGCCACCGTGGTGGGGGTGCTGGTGGAGGTTCCGGTGATGCTGTCGCTGGTGGCGATCGCCAACCGCAACCGCAAACTGTTCCCGGCGGTGGGTGCCTGAACGGCGGGGACGGGCGCGCTCCGTACCGCCATGCTGGGGACAGCACCGGCTCTCCCCATGCTGCGCTTCCTGCTCAACCTGCTCTGGTTCCTGCTGGGGGGCTTCGTGATGGGCCTGGGCTGGTGGCTGGCCGGCCTGGTGGCGGCGATCACGATCGTGGGGATCCCCTGGGCCCGGGCCTGCTTCGTGATCGGCACCTTCTCCTTCTGGCCCTTCGGCTACGAGGCGGTCAGCCGCCGGGAGCTCACGGGCCGGATGGACTTCGGCACCGGTCCGCTGGGGCTGGTCGGCAACGTGATCTGGTTCCTGCTGGCCGGCTGGTGGCTGGCGATCGGCCACCTCAGTTCGGCCCTGGCCTGCTTCGTCTCGATCGTGGGCATCCCCTTCGGCATCCAGCACATCAAGCTGGCCCTGATCGCCCTGGCCCCGATCGGCATGCAGGTGGTGCCGGTGCGGCGCTGAAGCTCCGCGATAGACCCAGATCCCCGCCCGGTTCTGCCAACGCCCCCTGATGGATTCGAACCATCGACCGGCTGCTTAGAAGGCAGCTGCTCTATCCAGCTGAGCTAAGGGAGCCCGGTGGGCATTGTGCCAGCGTTCGGCGGCAAGACCACATCGGTAGCCCCCCCTACAGTGGACGACCTCGTCTGAACCGTTCCATGGCCGCCACCCGGCTCAGCGACAGCCAGAAAACCGAGCTGGTTGGCCGATTCCGGGAGGGCTCCAGCAGCCAGCAGCTGGCGGACAGCTACGGCTGCAGCGCCAACACGGTCATCCGCGTCGTTCGCACGGAACTCGGCGCGGAGGAATACGAGCGCCTCAAGGCGGAGCGCTCCCGCCGGCGCAGCCGGACGGCCCCACGCGATGCCGACCCGGCCGTTGCCCCGGAAGCCCTGCAGACGGCCCTCGCCATCAGCACCCCCGAGCCGGAGCTCCAGCCGGAAGTGCTGGCTGACCCGGAGCCCGCCCAGGAGCCCACCCCCGAGCCGACCACCACGGCACGCAGGACCCGGCCCTTATTCACATCTCCGAGCCCAC
>NZ_JAYGHZ010000273.1:0-15628 GCF_034931285.1 Synechococcus sp. BA-120 BA3 | reverse complement strand
CGCCAGGGCGGCGAGCAGATCGGGGGCGGGCTCCAGCCGGCCGGCCTCCACCGCCTGCAACCAGGGCTCCGGATCGACACTGGCCGCCCGCCGCAGGCCCTGCAGCCAGGGCCAGCGGTCGGGGCTGCCGCTGGCGGGCAACTGGAGCGGGTCCCAGGTGGCGACGGCGGCGGTCATGACGCCACGCGCCGCTGGGCGCCGAAGCGCTCCACCAGCAGGGTCTCGAGCACGTCACTGAGTTCGCTGAGGGGCACGCCCTTGTCGTGGAGTTCGGCCAGCTTCGGGTCCCCATCCATGGCGCCCCCCAGGAAGATCTTGGCCGCCTCCACCATCTGGCCGTCCTGGCGGGCCTTGGCCCCCATCAGTCCGATCTGGCCCATGTAGGGCTGGCCGCAGGCATTGGGGCAGCCGGTCCAGTGGGTACGGACGGCATGGGGAAGCTCCAGGCGCCGTTCCAGTTCGTCGATCACGGCCTGGGCCGTGCTCTTGGTGGGGATCAGGGCGAAACTGCAGTAGCGGTTGCCCGTGCAGCTCACCGCTTCGGCCTGCAGGGCCCCGGGCTCCAGACGGAATCGCCCCAGCAGGGGCTCGGCTCGCAGGGGATCGAGCCGATCGGCCGGCACGTCGATGATCAGGACGTTCTGGGCCTCGGTGAGGCGCAGTTCGCCACTGCCGTGGTCGCGGGCCAGACGGGCCAGTTCCAGCATCGACGCCGCGTCCAGGCGCCCCATCGGCACGTGCAGCCCGGCCCAGTGGAGCCCCGCCTGCTTCTGGGCCTGCAGCCCCAGGCCATCCCGGGGAGCCCGCACCACCAGGTGAGCGCCGTCGTGGGGGAGCGGCGCCGAGGCCGGCACCCCGGCCAGGGCCCCGTAGGCCTTCGCCACGGCGGAGCGGTAAGCCTCCAGGCCCAGCTCATCCACCAGGTACATCAGCCGGCTCCGGTTGCGCTGGACCCGGTTGCCATGGGCGACGTAATGGTGCAGCAGGGCGAGGGTGAAGTCGGGCAACTGGTCCGGGCGCAGCCACAGGCCGAGGGGGATAGCCAGTTCGTTGCGCTGGGCCGAGAAGAAGCCCCCCACCATCACCGTGAAGCCAAGCGGTGCCGCGGGATCCTGGGGATGGGGCGCCGGCAGGAAGGCCAGGTCGTTGTGCAGCAGGAAGCTGTCGGGGGCACCGCCCACCGCCACGTTGAACTTGCGGGGCAGGTTGCGGAGCCCGGCGTCGGCCAGCAGGCGCGACTGGATCGCCGCCACCAGCGGCCGGGTGTCGATCAGCTCCTCCGGATCGATGCCGGCCAGGGGGTTGCCGGTGATGTTGCGGGGGTTGTCGTGGCCCGACTGGCGGCTGGTGAGCCCGACCCGCTGCATCGCCTCCATCAGGGGCGGCATGTCTTCCAGCAGCAAGCCGCGCAGCTGCAGGTTCTGGCGGGTGGTGATGTCGGCGCTGCCGTGCTCGCCGCAGCGGTCGATGGCCTCGGCCAGCACCTCGAGCTGCTCGGAGCGGATCACCCCGTTCGGCAGCCGCAGCCGCAGCATGAAACGGCCGGGGGTGACCGGGCGGAAGAAGATGCCCAGCCACTTGAGTCGGATCGTGAGGGTGGCCTCATCGAGGGAGTCCCACCCCTCCGCGGCCAGCTCCGCCAGCCGCGGGGCCAGATCCAGACCGCAGAGATCGGCCTTGGCCTGCTCGACCTTGCTGAGGCCGGTCGGCGGTGGGGGGGAGACGTCGGTGCTGTTGTGAATGCTGTTGTCGGTGCTGTTCATGCGAGAGCGGCGGTCCGCATGGCTGGCCATGCGGAGGATCCCTGCCAGGCAGGTGGACGGAAGCAAAGCCTCGTGGGCGAGGTCGTCTCGAGCCGGTTCGGCGAGACATGAGCCCAGGACGCCAATGAGAGCTGCGTCGTCGGGGAGGATCGTTTGTCGGGGAGCGCCTGGGAAAGCTGCGCAGACCCCACGGATCAGGAAGGTCTTAGTCTCCGCGATGGAACTGCCCTCCCATGTCGTCACTGTTACCAGAGCCGGTCCGCCCGGACCCTGACGCCGCTTTGCAGGGGACGGTGCGCGGAGAGGACAGGGCGCAGGATCGGCGCCTGGTCCGCCTGCGGGCCCTCGGCCCCGAGCGGGCCCACTTCCGCGAGTTGATCGGCAAGGTGGGCAGCGGCGAACACACCAGCACCGGCCTGGATCGGCAGGAGGCCGGTGTGGCGATGGACCTGATGCTCCAAGGCCAGGCCGATGACGCCCAGATGGGGGCCTTCCTGATCGCTCACCGCATCCGCCGCCCCCACCCCATCGAGCTCTCCGGGATGCTCGACAGCTACCGCCGCTGGGGCCCGGTGCTGGAAACACCCGGCCGACGACCGCTCTGCTTCGGGGTCCCCTACGACGGCCGCAGCCGTACCGCCCCCCTGCTGCCCCTGGTGGCCCTGGTGCTGGCCAGCGACGATCTTCCAGTGGTGCTGCACGGCGGCGACCCGATGCCGGTGAAATTCGGCGTCACCCTGGCCGAGCTGTTCGAGTCGATCGGCATCCCCTCGACCGGCCTGCCGCTCAGCAAAGTTCAAGAGCGCCTCGACCGCCATGGGCTGGCCCTCACCCACCAGCCCGACCATTTCCCACTGGCCGAAAAGCTGGTTCCGGTACGGGATGCCATCGGCAAACGTCCGCCGGTGGCGAGTCTGGAGCTGCTGTGGACGCCGCACCGGGGGGAGCACCTGCTGGTGAGCGGCTTCGTCCATCCCCCCACCGAGACCCGCGCCTGGCAGGCCCTACGGGACTGCGGCGAGACCGACCTGCTGACGGTGAAGGGGCTGGAGGGCTCCACCGACCTGCCCACCTCCCGCGCCGGCATCACCGCCCGGGTGCGCCAGGGGGCCACCGAGCGGATCCTGCTCCACCCCCGCGACCATGGCATCGCCACCGCCGAGGTGGCCTGGGAGAACCTGGAGGCCTGGCGGACGCAGGCATTGGCGGCGCTTTGCGGGGAAGGTCCCCTGGCACCGGCGTTGCGCTGGAACGTGGCGGCCTACCTGTGGTTCGCCGGGCGCTTCGAGCGTCTCGAGGACGCCCTGGAGCGGGCGACGGGCCTGCTGATGGCCCGCAGCGGCGAGCGGCTGCGGCGGGACATGACAGAACGTGGAGAAGAAAACAGCCGCCCCGCCCCGACATGACCGCCAATCGGTAGCTATCGCCACAGCCCAAGCCCCTGCGCGAATGGTGTGATCTTGGAGTGGTCAGCATTTGCGCCGCTCTACGACCTGGGCGCATTCTTTCCAGAAGCCAGGGTTATCACCCATACCCTGACTCATGCTTGGCGAACTCTGGTCCTTCCAGGGAAGATACCGAACCCTTCACCTCACCTGGTTCGCGTTCTTCCTCACTTTTGTGGTCTGGTTCAATCTGGCCCCGCTGGCCACGACGGTCCAGGCCGATTTCGGCCTCTCCGTTCCCCAGATCCGCACCCTGGCCATCTGCAACGTGGCCCTGACGGTTCCGGCAAGGATTCTGATCGGGATGCTGCTCGATAAATTCGGGCCCCGGATCACCTATTCCACCCTGCTCGTTTACGCCGCCATTCCCTGCCTGATGTTTGCGGCCGCGCAGGACTTCAATCATCTCGTGATCGCCCGCCTGCTGCTCTCCATCGTTGGCGCCGGCTTCGTGATCGGCATCCGCATGGTGGCGGAGTGGTTCCCCCCCAAGGAAATCGGCCTGGCGGAAGGGATCTACGGCGGCTGGGGCAACTTCGGTTCGGCCTTCTCGGCCCTCACACTGGTGATCGTGGCCGGATGGCTCTCCTTCTCCGGCGGCGCCGACATCGGCGGGGTGGTGCTCAACTGGCGCGGAGCCATCGCGCTCACCGGCATCATCGCAGCCGTCTACGGAGTCATCTACTTCTTCAGCGTCTCCGACACTCCCCCTGGCAAGACTTATCAAAAGCCCGCAAAGACCGCCGGCCTGGAAGTCACCTCCATGAAGGATTTCTGGGGTCTGCTGGGGATGAACGTTCCCTTCGCGGTGATTCTGGTCGTGCTGGCCTGGCGCCTTCAGAAGGTCAAATTCCTTGATGCCGGTGGTTACACCATCGCCCTTTTGCTGGTGCTGGCCTGGTTCATCTTCCAGACCTGGGGAATCATCCGCACCAACCGTGATCTGATCTCCGGCGCCAAGAGCTATCCCAAGGAGGATCGCTACGACTTCAAGCAGGTGGCCGTGCTTGAGCTCACCTACATCGTCAATTTCGGCTCCGAGCTCGCCGTGGTGTCGATGCTCCCCACCTTCTTCGAAACCACCTTCGCGCTACCCAAGGCCACCGCCGGCATCCTGGCCTCAGCCTTCGCCTTCGTGAACCTGGTGGCCCGCCCCGGCGGCGGCCTGTTGTCCGATCGGCTCGGCAGCCGCAAGAACACCATGGGCTTCCTCACCATGGGCCTGGGCATCGGCTATCTGGTGATGAGTCTGATCAAACCCGGTACCTTCACAGGAAGTGCCGGGATTGCGGTCGCCGTGGTGCTCACCATGGCCTGCTCCTTTTTCGTTCAGGCCGGAGAAGGGGCCACCTTTGCCATGGTGCCCCTTGTCAAGCGCCGGGTCACCGGTCAGATCGCCGGCATGGTGGGGGCCTACGGGAATGTGGGCGCTGTGGCCTACCTCACCATCTACAGCCTCCTGCCGCTGTGGATGGGGGACGGCTCCAAGGATCCCTCCCCGGCGATCGTGGCGGCCTCCAACAGCGCCTTCTTCCAGGTGCTGGGGATTGCGGGCCTGATCGTGGGTTTCCTCTGTTACTTCTTCCTCAGGGAGCCCAAGGGATCCTTCGCCGAGGAACACGAAGGCGAGGCGGCCCTGGCCCAGGTCTGAGTCCGGTTCGATCCGGTCGTTCGTCCAGAGGCCTCGTTCAGCGGCCTCTTCCAGCTGTGGAGGTCGGTTGCTTCGTCCGATCTCCACCCAGCTGCGAACACCGTTCAGGCCGTTCCGGAACGCCATGCCCACCCAATCCACACGCAAGTCCCTGTTGACGGTCACCTGCCGCGATGGCTGAGCCAACTGACGCCAGAACCCTCTCCCAGTGCCCCTACTGCGGCGTGGGCTGCGGCCTCGAGATGCTTCCACCCGCCGTGGCGGGACAGAGCGTGCGCCGTGATGCCGAGGGAACGCCGATGTGGACGGCCCGCGGCAGCCGCAGCCATCCCTCCAGCCTGGGGCAGGTGTGCATCAAGGGGGCCACGGTGGGGGAAACCCTCTCCCGGGGCCGCCTCAGCCAGCCCCTGTATCGCTCCAGCCTGGAGGAGGACTTCCAGCCGATCCCCTGGGAGGCGGCCTTCGATCTCCTGGTGGATCGGCTTCGCACCATCCTGGACACCAGGGGGGCCGGGGCCATCGCCATGTACGGCTCCGGACAATTCCACACCGAGGACTACTACCTCGCCCAGAAACTGTTCAAGGGGGCCCTGGGAACCAACAACTTCGATGCCAACTCACGCCTGTGCATGAGCTCGGCCGTGGCCGGCTACACCCGCAGCCTCGGCTCTGATGGGCCACCCTGTTGCTACGAGGACCTCGACCACTGCAGCGTCGCGTTCCTGATCGGCACCAACACCGCCGACTGCCATCCGGTGCTCTTCCAGAGGCTGCTGAAGCGCAAGAAACGCCAGCCCCGCAGCGTCACGATCGTCGTGGTGGATCCGCGGGCCACCGACACGAGCAAAGCCGCCGATCTCCACCTCGCCATCGCCCCCGGGACCGATCTGGCCCTGCTGCATGGCATCGCCCACCTGGTGCTGCGGCAGGGGGGCTTCGACAGCGACTTCATCGAAGAAGCCACGGACGACTTTGCCGCCTATGGCCAGCTGGTGGCGGACTGGACACCCGATCGGGTGTCAGGCCTCTGCGGCATCCCCGAGGAAAAGCTGCGGGCCGTGGCAAGGCTCTGGGCATCGCAGAAAGGCATCCTCAGCCTCTGGTCGATGGGGGTGAACCAGCGCCGCGAGGGCACCGCCGTGGTGGGGGGGCTGATCAACCTCCACCTGCTCACCGGCGAGATCGGCCGTCCCGGGGCCGGGCCCTTCTCCCTCACCGGTCAACCCAATGCCATGGGCGGCCGCGAAGCCGGGGGGCTGGCCCACCTGCTGCCGGGCTACAGGCTGGTGGCCAATGGCGAGCACCGGGCGGTGGTGGAGCAGGCATGGGGCTTCGCGCCGGGGTCGATCGCTCCCGAGCCCGGCCTCACCGCCTGGCAGCAGGTGGAAGCCATCGAGGCCGGCGCCCTCGATCTCTGGTGGGTGGCGGCCACCAATCCGCTGGTCAGCCTGCCGAATCTGGAGCGCGTGAAGGCGGCCATGGCCCGCTGCCCCCTGGTGGTGCTGAGTGAGGCCTATGCCGCCACGGAGACGGCCCACTACGCCCATCTGCTGCTGCCGGCCTCCCAGTGGAGCGAAAAGGCCGGCGCCATGACCAACTCCGAGCGGCGGGTCACCTACTGCCCGGCCTTCCGTCCGCGCCATGGCCAGAGCCGGCCCGACTGGGAGGTGTTCGCTGAACTGGGTCGTCGACTCGGATTCACGGAGCAGTTCCGCTACGGCTCATCCGCGGAGGTCTATGCCGAGTTCGCCGCCCTCACCGCCGGTCGGGTGTGCGATGTCTCCGGCCTGAGCCATGCGCTGCTGCAGCGGGAGGGGCCACAGCAGTGGCCCTTCCCTTCCGGTAGCCAGCCCAGCTCCGCTTCCCGGAGGCTCTACGGCGACCTCTGCTTTCCGACTCCTTCGGGGAGGGCCCGCTTCGTGGCGGAGCAACCGCTGGGCCTGGCGGAACCGGCCTGTGAGGCCTATCCGCTGGTGCTCACCGTGGGGCGCTACCTGGGCCAGTGGCACACCATGACCCGCACCGCCAAGGCGGAGCGGCTGCAGGCCATGCATCCGGAACCACTGCTGGAGATTCATCCACAGGATGCGCAGCGCTTCGGCATCGACGATGGTGACCTGGCGTCCATCACCTCCCGTCGCAGCCGGATCACCGCCAAGGTCCAGGTGACGGATCGGATCCGCCCCGGCTCGGTGTTTCTGCCCATGCACTGGGGCTTCAGCCAGGAGCTGGCCTGTGAAGCCAATGCCCTGATGCACGAGCAGGCCTGCCCCATCTCCGGCCAGCCGGAACTCAAGGCCACCGCGGTCTGCGTGGCTCCTGCCGCCGCCGTGCACCGACCCCGGGAACAGCCTCTGGGAAGCGATCCCGCCAGCCATGCGGGGGATGCCACAAGGTCATCAGGCCATCGGTCCAGTCGAGACGATCAGGGAGGCCCGAGCCGTGCGGCCTGTTGAGAAGTATCAAGAACTACAGAAAGTCGTGAGGTCCGGACGGGGCCCACGAGAGTTGCAATCGGTGTCGTCCGCTGCGGATACTTTCCCCTGCATCCCTGGAGGATGAATGAATGACTGAGTTGTTCCAGTGCATCTCGCGATTTCACTGGGCCTGCTCCTGGGTATCGGTCATGGCTGGCTGGCCTCTGAGCAACGACTGCGGTCCACCGTCTCCACCCCTTTGAGCTGGCTTCAACCCGTCAGCCACGGCGAGGCGCTTTCCCCATACTGATGGGGTGCTGCCAGGCTCCCCGATGACCCAGATCAGGACCTCCAACCGCGCCGGGGCCACCCCCCTTGGGGTTGCCGCCGGATTTCTTGGTGCCTTTGTGGTGGCCTCCCTTGCCATTCAGTTGATCCGTGGGGCCCAACCTGCTGCCGGCACCGCCATGCAGGCTCCTGCCAGACCAGCCCCCGTTGTGGCCCATCAGGCCGCCCTCTGGGACACGCTGGGCAAGCCCTGACGCGCTCACCTCGTGGGGGAAAGAGCCCCTTGCCGGGCCGCGTACGGGAGATGGGGACAGGACCGCGGATGGACAACAAGCTCAGGCGGTCTTCTGAGCAACGCCCCTGGACCAGCCTCGGCGGCTGGCCACCACCTTCACCGACCTGACCGCGTCCAATGCAGTGACCTTCTGGGGTCGGATCCTTCCCCGGAGATCGGTCGTAGGGAGGACCACATGGAACGGCGAGCATCCTCGTTCTCACATCCCCAGGAGCAAGAATGACCTTCCGGCAAAAGGGGCATCCCGACGATCCCCCGGTTGGGACGCCATCAATCCCTACCCCAGCTGTCATGCCGTGCCATGGAACGACCAAGCGAGCACACTTCGCCCCATGGAAGGCAAGACAGTGACAACACACCAACACGACCCAGCCCCCGGCGCCGAGGTGGTCCTGATTCGCCACGGAGAAACGGCATGGAGCCTCTCAGGCCAGCACACCGGCAGCACCGACATCCCCCTCACCGAGCGGGGGGAGGCGGCCGCCCGCGGGCTGGCCCCGCTCCTGGCGGCGAGCCCGTTCTCCCTGGTGCTGTCCAGTCCGCTGCAGCGGGCGCGGCGCACCTGCGAACTGGCGGGCCTGGCTGGGGAGGCCCGCCTTGAGCCCGACCTTGTCGAGTGGGACTACGGGGCCTACGAGGGTCTGACGAGCAAGGAGATCCAGCGGGATCGGCCAGGCTGGATGGTGTTCCGTGATGGCTGTCCCGACGGGGAGAGTCCCGCCCAGGTGGGGGAACGGGTCGATCGGGTGATCCGGCGCCTGCAGCAGGGTGGCGGCCGGGTGGCCCTGTTCGCCCACGGGCATCTGCTGCGGGTGTTCGTGGCGCGCTGGATCGGGCTGACGCCCAGCCACGGCGCCCATTTCCTGCTCGACACCGCCACCCTCACGATTCTGTCCAACTACCGCGGCCTGCCGGCGGTGCAGTGCTGGAACGCTCCCCTGGCTCCGGGCCCCTGAGGGCGGTCCATGTCGGATTGCTGACCCCCCCAAAGGAGAGCGGTTGATTTATCAGCTTTTTCACGCAGGCAGGCGAAAGTTGAGGTCAATGCCCCCTGCATGTGACGGCCATGACCATCTCGACGATGGCCCCCTTCGAGGCCCAGGCCATGACGCCGGAACTGGAGCAGGAGCTGTCCCTGATCGATGCCTGGTGGCGCGCCGCCAACTATCTGGCCGTCGGGATGATCTATCTGCGGGACAACCCGTTATTGGCCCAACCGCTGCGCCATGAGCACGTCAAGGCACGGCTGCTGGGGCACTGGGGCTCCTCCCCCGGCCAGGCCTTCCTCTGGGCCCATGCCAACCGGGTGATCCGCCGCCACGACCTCGACATGATCTACCTGTCGGGGCCGGGTCACGGCGCCCCCGGCGTGCTCGGCCCCACTTACCTCGACGGCAGCTACAGCGAGGTCTACCCCGACAAGAGCCAGGACAGCGAGGGGATGCGCCGCTTCTTCAAGCAGTTCTCCTTCCCCGGCCACATCGGCAGCCACTGCACCCCGGAAACCCCCGGCTCGATCCACGAGGGCGGGGAGCTCGGCTATGTGCTCTCGCACGCCTGTGGGGCGGTGTTCGACAACCCCGACCTGATCGCCCTGGCCTGCGTCGGTGACGGCGAGGCCGAAACGGGCCCCCTGGCCACCTCCTGGCACATCAACAAGTTCCTCAACCCGATCGGCGACGGGGCGGTGTTGCCGGTTCTGCACCTGAACGGCTACAAGATCGCCAACCCCACCCTGCTGGCCCGCATCCCGCGTGAGGAACTGGCCAGCCTGATGCGCGGCTACGGCTGGGAGCCGCTCTTCGTCGAAGGCCACGAACCGATGGCCATGCACCGGGCCATGGCCGCCGCCATGGACCAGGCGATCGGCCGCATCCTGCAGATCCGCGCCGAGGCCCGCGCCAGCGGTGAAGCGGTCCGCCCCGCCTGGCCGATGATCGTGCTGCGCTCGCCCAAGGGCTGGACCGGGCCGGCCTCTCTGCACGGCAAGAAGCTGGAGGGGTTCTGGCGCTCCCACCAGGTGCCCCTGGCCGCGCCGAACACCGACCCCGAGGAACTGCTCCTGCTGGAGGAGTGGCTGCGGAGCTACCGGCCCTGGGAGCTGTTCGACGAGCACGGCACCCTGCGGCCGGAACTGCAGGCGCTCTCCCCGCAGGGACACCGGCGGATGGGCTCCAACCCCCATGCCAACGGCGGCCTGCTGCGCCGCAAGCTGCAGTTCCCCCCCCTGGAGAACTATGCGGTGGAGGTGGCGGCCCCCGGCACCACGGAGGTGGAGAACACCTACCCGCTCGGCGAGCTGCTGCGCGACATCATCCAGGCGAATCCCGTGTCGATGCGGGTGTTCGGCCCCGACGAAACCGCCTCCAACCGGCTGCAGGCCATCTACGAGGTGAGCAAGAAGGTGTGGATGGAGGAGTTCCTGCCGGAGGACCTCAACGGCAGCGAACTGGCCCGCAACGGGCGGGTGGTGGAGATGCTCAGCGAGCACACCCTGGTGGGAATGATGGAGGGCTACCTGCTCACCGGCCGCTACGGCTTCTTCCACACCTACGAGGCCTTCGCCCACGTGATCGCCTCGATGTTCAACCAGCACGCCAAATGGCTGGAATCCTGCCTGCTGCATGCCACCTGGCGGGCCCCGATCGGGCCCTGGAACTGCCTGATCTCCTCAACCGTGTGGCGCCAGGACCACAACGGCTTCACCCACCAGGATCCCGGCTTCATCGATCTGGCCGGCAACAAGAGCGGCGACGTGGTGCGGGTGTACCTCCCGGCTGACGCCAACTGCCTCCTGGCGGTGGCGGAGGAGGCCCTGGTGGAGACGAACGTCTGCAACATCATCGTTTCCGACAAACAGAAGCACCTCCAGTACTTCAACCTGGAGCAGGCCAGGCGCCACGTGGCCAAGGGGATCGGCATCGTGGGCTGGGCCAGCAATGACGACTGCGGCAACCAACCGGACAACCCGGATGTGGTGATGGCCTGCGCCGGCGACATCCCCACCAAGGAGACGCTGGCGGCGGTGGAGATTCTGCACCGCGAGATCCCTAATCTGCGCATCCGTGTGATCAACGTGGTCAAGCTGTTCGCCCTCACCGAACCGAACGAGCATCCCCACGGCCTCAGCGACAGGGATTTCGACACCCTTTTCACCACCGACCGACCGGTGATCTTCAACTTCCACGGCTATCCCTGGCTGATCCACCGCCTCACCTACCGCCGCACCAACCACGCCAACATCCATGTGCGCGGCTACAAGGAGAAGGGCAACATCAACACGCCCCTCGAGCTGGCGATGAACAACCAGATCGATCGCTTCAATCTGGTCATCGACGTCGTCAACCGGGTGCCCTTCCTGCGTTCCCGCGCCGCCCACGTCAAGGAGCGGATGCAAGACGCGATCCTCTCCCACCGGGCCTATGCCCACACCCACGGCACCGATGCCCCTGAGGTGACCGACTGGCGCTGGACGCCCCCGGCGGCCGAGCACGCATGATCTCGCCGGCCACGGCGACGGTGGCTGGCGAGGTGCTGGTGCTGAACGCCGGCAGCTCCAGCCTCAAGGTCTCCGTGCACAACCGCGCCGGGGACTGCCTCTGGAGGGAGCAGCGCAGCTGGAGCGTCGGCGCCGCGGAGGGGACGGCCCCTGAGGAACGCCTGGAGGCGGTGCTGGACGCCTGGCTGCCCGGCGTCCTGGCCGGCCGGGTAGCGGGTCTGGCCGTCGCCGGCCACCGGGTCGTCCATGGCGGGGAGCGGTTCACAGCCCCCGTCCGGCTCGATGCCGCGGTGCTCGCGGCCCTGGAGGAGCTGGTGCCCCTGGCTCCGTTGCACAACGGTCCGGCCCTGCGGGTGATGCGCTGGCTCAGCCGCTGGCAACCGGAAATCACCCAGTGGGCCTGCTTCGACACCGCCTTCCACGGCACCCTGCCGGAAGCCGCCCGCACCTACGCGATTCCGGCCCGCTGGCGCGCCGAAGGCCTGCGACGCTTCGGCTTCCACGGCCTCAACCACCAGCACGTGGCCGAAACCGTCGCCCGCCGGGGTGAAGACCTGCGGCTGATCAGTTGCCACCTCGGGGCCGGCTGTTCCCTCTGCGCCATCCGGGGGGGCCGCAGCATCGCCACCACCATGGGCTACACCCCCCTGGAAGGACTGGTGATGGCCACCCGCAGCGGTTCCATCGACCCCGGCCTGCTGCTGCACCAGCTGCGCCGAGGGGTCACGGCCGAGGAACTCGACCACGCGCTGCAGCAGGACAGCGGCCTGCTGGGCCTCTCGGGACTCAGCGCCAGCATGAAGGATCTGCGCCAGGCCGCCGCCGAAGGCCACGCCGGTGCCCAGCTGGCAATCGATGTGTTCCGCCACCAGCTGCTCCAGGGCATCGGGGCCATGGCCGCCAGCCTTGGCGGGGTCGATGTGATCGCCCTCACCGGCGGCATCGGCGAGCACGATGGGGCCCTGAAGCGGGAACTGGAGGAGGCGCTCGGCTGGCTGGAGCCGTTCGAGCTGCTGCAGATTCCGGCCGATGAGGAGGGCGTGATCGCCCGGCACTGCGGCGCGGCCGTGATCTGAGATCTGAGGGCTCAGGGGCGCCGCCAGGACTCGCGGTGCATCCAGCTGATCCAGTCGGCGGAGATCTGCTTGGGGCAGGCGGCCTCGCATTCCAGGTGGCTGCTGCAGCTGCCGAAGCCCTCGCTGACCATCCGGTCCTGCATGGCGCGGGCACGGTCACGGCGCTCCGGCTGGCCCTGGGGCAGCTGGCCCAGGTGCGCCAGCTTGGCGGCCACGAACAGGCTGGCGGAGGCGTTGCGGCAGCTGGCCACACAGGCGCCGCAGCCGATGCAGGCGGCGGTGTCGAAGGCCTGGGCCGCCTGCTCCCGGCCGATCAGCAGGGCGTTGGCCTCCGGCGCACTGCCGGTGTTGATCGAGCAGTAGCCGCCGCTGGCGATGATCCGGTCGAAGGCGGAACGGTCCACGGCCAGGTCCTGCAGCACGGGAAAGGCCCGGGCACGGAAGGGCTCCAGCGTCAGCGTGGCGCCGTCGCGGAACTGGCGCAGGTAGAGCTGGCAGACGCTGGTGGCCCGCTGGGGCCCCTGGGCCTGGCCGTTGACAAGAAACCCACAGGATCCGCAGATGCCCTCGCGGCAGTCGTGCTCGAAGCCCACCGGCCGGCCCCCGGTGGCGATCAGCCGTTCGTTGAGCAGGTCGAGGGCTTCCAGCAGGGACAGGTCGGTGGACACCCCCTCCAGCCTGTGAGCCTCGAAGCCGCCGTGCTGGTGGGGACCGGCCTGGCGCCAGATCCTCAGGGTGAGGGAAACGGTTTTCATGGAAACGGCCGTGGCCCGGGGCCGTTGGCGGGCCCCGGGCCACGCCGGGGACGGCCCCGATTCTGCCGCTCCGGCGGCAGGAATGTTGTCATTCCGCTTCATCCCCGCGGCAAAGGCCCCAGCGGCGAGGCGAAAGATGCAAGACTCAGGCAATTTTCAGAAATGGGGTTCCGGCGCCCCATGCCCGATCGGGTCCCTGCTGCCCCGTGACCGACCCGTGAATGCCCCGTGACCGCCCTGTGAACGACCACCGAAAACTTGTCGTGGAACTTCGCCGGTCGATGGGGCGTCTCGAGGCGGCCCTCGGCACGATCAGCGATGCCCTGGTGATCACCAGCTGCGAGGGGCGGGTGCTGTGGTGCAACGCCAGCTACGCCCGGCTGGTGGACCGCACCCCCCCGGCAGTCCTGGGGGAATCGATCTACGACCAGCTGCCCCGCGACTGCGACAGCGCCCCCCTGCTCAACCCCGAACTGGTGCAAGCCGGCGGCGACCTGGGGGGGCACTTCACCCGGGTGCTGAACCGCAGCGAGCTGCGGGCCATCGAGATCGAGTGGAAGCCCATCCGCAGCGAGCGGCTGCGGCCGCTGATCTTCTGCTTCCGGGATGTCAGCGCCCTGCTCTCCTACGAGCAGCTGCGGGTCGAGGCCGAGCGGATCGAGCGGCGACGCCAGCAGACCGAGAACCTCAACCGGGCCCTGGAACTGGAACGCCTCGCCCTGGCCACCAAGGTCATGGAGTGTCCCGTCACCGGTCTCCCCAACCGTCGCGGGCTGCACGTCAGCATTCGCGCCGCCCTCAAGACCCAGCGGCAGAACGGGGGCCGGATCAGCATCCTGTTCTGCGATCTCAACAGTTTCAAGGAGATCAACGATCTGCACGGCCATCAGATCGGCGATGACCTGCTGATCGAGATCGGTCGCCGGCTGCAGCGCTCCCTGCGCTTCGGTGACATTCTTTCTCGCCTCGGTGGCGATGAATTCGTGGTGCTCACGATGGGCATCTTCAATGAGGCTGATGCCCTGCAGCTGGCGATGCGTCTCAATGACACCGTCGGTCAGGCGTGGTCGGTGGAAGACCACACAATCCGCCCGTCGATGAGCATTGGTATCACCATCTCCGATGATCCGGACATCTCCGTCGACGAGTTGATCCGGCGGGCAGATCTGGCCATGTACGAGGCCAAGACCAACGACCAGCACATCTCTTTTTACCATCCCTCCATCGACAAGAAGGTCAGGAAGAACATCCATCTGCGCCATCAGCTGGAGGGGGCGATCCAGCACGAGGCCATGTTTCTCGCCTATCAGCCGATCGTCGGGCTTGAGGATCGGACGGTGGTGGGGATGGAGGCGCTGCTGCGCCTTGGGGCGATCACGGCTCCGATCGCCACCCCCTCGGAATTCATCCCCCTCGCCGAGCGCACGGCCCTGATCCTGCCGATCGGCCGCTGGGTGATCAGCGAAGCCCTCCGGCGCCTCGCCGAGCTCCGCGCCAAGGGATCAGAGGTCACCATGGCGATCAATGTGAGTCCCCTGCAGCTCAAGGAAAGCGGCCTCAGCGACTACTTCCTCACCCAGGCGGAACGGGTCGGGGTGGATCCCAGCTGGACCGTGATCGAGGTGACCGAAAGCATCCTGATCGAACACCCTGAACTCGCCACCTCCGAGCTGAGCCGGTTACGGGAGGCCGGCGTCAAGGTGCATCTCGACGACTTCGGTACGGGATACTCCAGCATGTCCTGGCTGGCGCGACTGCCGATCGACTCGATCAAGGTCGACCGCAGTTTCATCGCCGACTTTCTCAACGACCACCGCAAGGCCGTGGTGCTCGACGCCATGATCCGCCTCTCCCACGACCTGGGTCTGGGCCTGATCGCCGAAGGCATCGAGACCGCCGAGCAGCACGAAGGCCTGCTCGCCATGGGCTGCGACCAGGGACAGGGGTTCCTCTTCGGCCGGCCCGAGCCTCTCAGCCGTAGCTTCGCGGTCCCGGCACAACGGATCGGTAGGTAAGCGGCTCGCTGTGGCGCACGGGGCTGCCTCCGGGCCGGTGCTCCCAGGCCGCGATGTGGGCGAAGCGCTCATCGTCCCGCAGGGCTTCCCCGTCCGGGGTCTGATGGTCCTCGCGGAAGTGGGCGCCGCAGGATTCCTCCCGCGCCAGGGCATCCCGCAGCATCAGGTCCGCCAGCCCGAAGAAGTCCTCCAGCCGCAGGGCCTTCTCCAGCTCGCCGTCGAGCACACCGTCCTGGTCGGGCAGGCGCAGATCGCCGAGGAACTCCTGGCGCAGGGCCTCCAGCTCGGCGAGCGCCTCCGTGAGGCGATCGGGACGGCGGCTGATGCCGCAGGCATCGATCATCAGGTGGCCAAGCCGGCGGTGGAAGACATCCGCGGGCTGGGTTCCCCCCGTGCGTCGCAGGGCCCCGATGCGAGCCTCCAC
>NZ_JAYGHZ010000272.1:0-15651 GCF_034931285.1 Synechococcus sp. BA-120 BA3 | reverse complement strand
GCTGCAGCGGCCGCGCTGGCCCGGTGCCCGCCAGCTGGGCGGTGCGGCGGCGCTGCTGCTGGGGGCCGCCTACCTCGCCTATCACTCCCATGGGGTGACGGGCTTTCTGACGGTCAACCTCCTGGTGGCCACCACGGCCGCCAGCCTGGTGGTCTGGCCCTCACGGCGGCGCTTGCTGGCCGCTGCCGCCGGAGCCGGACTGCTGCTCGCGGCCCTCAACCGTCTGCCCTGGCACCCAAGGCTCGAATCCTTCTACGCCTGGCCGGAGACGATGCGCTTCGTCCACGACTACCGGCTTCTGGGACACCGTTTCTTCTACTTCTGGCCCAGCCTGCCGGTGGCGACCTGGGAGCCGGCGTTTCTGGCGGCGCTGGGGCTGTCGCTGGTCTGTGCCGTGGCCTGGAGGGGCCAGTGCCGTCCCCCTGGCGCCGTGCTGGCCCTGGCGCTGCTGGCGCCGCTGGTGCTGCTGGAGTGGTGGGCTCCCTTCATCAATGATCTGGTCTTCAAGCTGATCGAGCCGGACAGCGCCTACCGGCTGGTCTGGACCAGCCTGTTCTGGATCAGCATCCCGGCGATGGCCCAGGCCCTCGAACGCTCGGGGCGGCCCCACAGCGCCGGGGGATGGTCCCTGCAACGGGGGATCCTGGTCGCGATGCTGGTCTCCCTGATCGCCGTGCTGGCGGTTCCGATCGGACTGCAGGGGCGATCCAATGTGTTCGTTTCCAAGGTTCCCCATCTGCTCACCCCCCTGGAGGAGGTGCGGCCGGCGGATGGCACCACCATCGAACCGATCCTCGGGCCCCTGCGGGAGCTGTGCGAGCAACAACCTCGGCTGCAGGGCCGGACCCTGCTGAGCGATCCCTATGTCGGCGCGGTGCTGGGCACGCGCCAGTGCCTGGCTCCGTTGGCCGCCAGGGACATCACCAAGCTGGCGGCTTCGTCGGTGGAGACGGGCCAGTATCCGGGGCTGCTGAGCGCCCTGAACTCCACCGCCGCGCTGCGGGCCTGGCTCGACGAGCGCGGGGTTGATGTGATCGTGCTCAGGGATGCCTACGTGCCCTACGAGAGCCGGATCGCCCGGGCCAGCAACCACTGGCAGCCGGATCTGCTCAGCCGCTACGGGGATCTCTCCCTCAACCGCATCTCCACGGAGCAGCTCGCCCGGGTGGGTTTTCAGCTGGAGCGGCACGAGCACGGAATGCGGGTGTACCTCAGAACACCCGCTGCGCCTCAATGAGAGCCGGGCCTGGCCGGCACTCGCAGCCGCGGTAGCCCACCGGATTGGCGCTCTGCCAGGCCCAGCCATCGCGGCAGATGTCCGCCAGGGAGCGCCGGGTCCGCCAGCCCATGCGCCGCTCCGCCTCGCGGGGATCGGCGACGCTGATGGCGGAATCCCCCGGCCGCCGATCCACCACCGCGTAGGGGAGGGTGAGGCCGTTGGTGGCTTCGAAGCTGCGCACCAGATCGAGCACCGATTGGCCACGACCGCTGCCGAGGTTGAGGGTGAGCAGCTGGGGCGGTTCCGCCTCCAGCACCTCCAGGGCCCGGCTGTGGCCCTCGACCAGGTCCATCACGTGCAGATAGTCGCGGACGCCGGTGCCGTCGGGGGTGGGCCAGTCGCCACCGAACACCTCCAGCCGCTGGCGGCGTCCAGCCGCCACCTGGCAGAGGAAGGGGAAGAGGTTGTTGGGCGGGCCGCTGGGGTCTTCGCCGATGCGCCCGCTGGGGTGGGCACCCACCGGATTGAAGTACCGCAGCAGGGCGATGCGCCAGCCGGGCGTGCTGGCCGCCAAATCGGCCAGCATCCGCTCCACCGCGGCCTTGGTGTAGCCGTAGGGATTGATCGGCCGCAGCGGGGCCGTCTCGGGGATCGGCACCCGATCGGTGAGGCCGTAGAGGGTGGCGCTGCTGCTGAAGACCAGCGTCCGGCAGCCGTGGCGGCCCATGGCCTCCAGCAGCCGGACCGTACCGGCGACGTTCACGTCCCAGTAGCGCAGGGGCTGGTCCATCGACTCCCCCACCGCCTTGAGGCCGGCGAAGTGGAGCACGGCGCCGATGCGGTCGCCGGCCAGCTCCTCCCCGACCCCGAAGGCCCGGTCGAGATCCCCGGGGGAGCGCACATCCCCTTTCAGCAGAGTGAGCCGGGCCGGCTGACCGTCTCCCGCGGCCCACTGCTCCGGCGACAGCTGCCGCCAGCCCTCCAGCCCGGCCAGTTCGCTGACGCGGCGCAGGGCTTCGGGGCTGCCGTTGCTGAAGTCGTCGATCACCACGACCTGATGGCCGGCCTCCAGGAGCGCCAGGCAGGTGTGGCTGCCGATGAATCCGGCCCCTCCCGTGAGCAGCACCTTGGTCAAGGAACGGCCCCCGTCAGGCGGTCACCCTCAACTTACCTGTCCTTAACCTCCGCCACCGCCCGCCACTGCCACCGCCATCGCCCGGCCACGGCGACGGCCAAAGCCAGGCAAGGGCGGTAATGTCCCCGCAGCACTGCCATCCCCCATGGACCCGGCCCATCCGCCGATTCGCACCATCTGTTGCATCGGAGCGGGTTATGTGGGGGGACCGACGATGGCGGTGATCGCCGATCGCTGCCCCGGGATCCAGGTCACGGTGGTCGACCTCAATGCCGAGCGGATCGCCGCCTGGAATGACCCGGATCTGGGCCGGCTGCCGGTGTATGAACCCGGGCTTGATGCGGTGGTGGGCCGGGCCAGGGGGCGCAACCTCCACTTCAGCACCGAAGTCGATGCGGCCATCGCCGCCGCCGACATGGTGTTTCTGTCGGTGAACACCCCCACCAAGACCAAGGGCGTGGGGGCCGGCCAGGCCAGTGACCTGCGCTGGATCGAGGCCTCCGCCCGCCAGGTGGCCGCCTCTGCCCGGGGCCACACGATCGTGGTGGAGAAGAGCACCCTGCCGGTGCGCACCGCCGAGACGGTCAAGGCGATCCTGGGGGCCGCCCAGCAGAACCGCCCGGAGGGCGATCGCAGGCAAGCCAAGACCTTTGCGGTGCTTTCCAATCCCGAATTCCTGGCCGAGGGCACGGCGATCGCCGACCTTGAAGCCCCCGACAGGGTGCTGATCGGCGGCGAGGACCCAGCGGCGATCGAATCCCTGGCCGGGATCTACGCCACCTGGGTGCCCCAGGAGCGGATCCTGCGCACCAATCTCTGGAGCAGCGAGCTCTCCAAGCTCACCGCCAACGCCTATCTGGCCCAGAGGATCTCCTCGATCAACAGCATCGCTGCCCTGTGTGAGGCCACCGGCGCGGATGTGCGCGAGGTGGGCCGCGCCATCGGCACCGATTCCAGGATCGGCGCCAGGTTCCTGCAGGCCGGACCCGGTTTTGGCGGCAGTTGCTTCCAGAAGGACATCCTCAACCTGGTGTACCTCTGCCGCCACTACGGGCTGGAGGAGGTGGCGGGCTACTGGGAGCAGGTGGTGACCCTCAACACCTGGCAGCAGGACCGCATCGCCCGGCTGGTGGTGCAACGCCTGTTCGGCACCGTCACCGGCAAGCGGATCGCCGTGCTGGGCTTCGCCTTCAAGGCGGACACGAACGACACCCGGGAGGCCCCCGCCATCCGCATCTGCCTGGACCTGATCGAGGAGGGGGCCCGCCTGGTGATCGTGGATCCCAAGGTGTCCCCCGCCCAGATCGCCGAGGATCTCGGCCAGCCCCCTTCCACGGCCGACGGCGGCTGGCAGACCGCGGGATCGCCCCTGGAGGCGGCCGCCGGCACCGATGCCATCCTGATCCTCACCGAATGGCGCGACTACGCCCGGCTCGACTGGGGGGCGATCGCGGCCCAGATGCGCCGCCCGGCCTGGCTGTTCGACGCCAGGGCCATCGCCGATGCCGCTGCCGCCCGGGCGGCGGGTCTTAACGTCTGGCGGGTGGGCGAGGGCTGAGTGACACGGCGCAATCTGATCACGGGCGGGGCCGGCTTCCTGGGTTCCCATCTGGTCGACCGGCTGATGGAGGCCGGTGAGGAGGTGATCTGCCTCGACAACTTCTACACCGGTCGCAAGGACAACATCCGCCACTGGCTGGGTCACCCCAGCTTTGAGCTGATCCGCCACGACGTCACCGAGCCGATCCGCCTGGAGATCGACCGCATCTGGCATCTGGCCTGCCCGGCCTCGCCGGTCCATTACCAGTCGAACCCGATCAAGACCGCCAAGACCAGCTTCCTCGGCACCTACAACATGCTCGGCCTGGCGCGGCGCGTCGGCGCCCGGCTGCTGCTGGCCAGCACCAGCGAGGTCTACGGCGATCCGGAGGTCCATCCCCAGCCCGAGAGCTACCGGGGCTGCGTCAACACCATCGGCATCCGCTCCTGCTACGACGAAGGCAAGCGGATCGCCGAGACGCTCTGCTTCGACTACCAGCGCATGCACGGCACTGAGATCCGGGTGATGCGCATCTTCAACACCTATGGGCCCCGCATGCTCCCCGACGATGGCCGGGTGGTGAGCAACTTCATCGTCCAGGCCCTGCAGGATCTGCCCCTCACCCTCTACGGCGACGGCAGCCAGACCCGCTCCTTCTGCTACGTGGATGACCTGATCGAGGGCATGATCCGGCTGATGAACGGCGAGCACACCGGCCCGATCAACATCGGCAACCCCGGCGAGTTCACCATCCGCCAGCTGGCCGAGAAGGTCAGGGAGCGGATCCAGCCCTCCCTGGAGCTCACCACCCAGCCCCTGCCCCAGGACGATCCCCTGCAGCGCCAGCCCGTGATCGACCTGGCCCGCGAGCTGCTCGGCTGGGAGCCGAAGGTGAGCTTGGACGAGGGTCTCGAGCCCACGATCGCCTACTTCCGGGAACGGATGCGGGCGGGCCGTTGACGGCGAGGGGGCCGATCCTCGTCACCGGTGTCGCCGGCTTCATCGGCGCGGCGGCGGCCGAGCGCCTGCTGGCCCGGGGCGAGCGGGTGGTCGGGCTCGACAATCTCAACACCTACTACGACCCGGCCCTGAAGCGGGCCCGGTTGGAGCGGCTGGAGGCCCTGGCGCCGGCCGGGGCCTTCGCCTTCCATCGCCTCGATCTGGTGGACGCCGATGCGGTGGCGGCCCTGTTCGCCGCCGAGCGTCCCGCCCGGGTGCTGCACCTGGCCGCCCAGGCCGGGGTGCGGCATTCGATCGACAACCCGGCGCTTTACATCCAGAGCAATCTGGTGGGGTTCGGCACGGTGCTCGAAGGCTGTCGCCACGCGGGTGTGGAGCACCTGGTGTATGCCTCCAGCAGCTCGATCTACGGGGGCAACCGCCACATGCCCTTCCGGGAGCGGGACCCGGTGAACCACCCGGTGAGCCTTTATGCGGCCACCAAGAAGGCCAATGAGCTGATGGCCCACACCTACAGCCATCTCTACGGCCTGCCGGCCACCGGCCTGCGCTTCTTCACCGTCTACGGCCCCTGGGGGCGGCCCGACATGGCACCGATGCTGTTCGCCCGCGCGATCCTGGCCGGCGATCCGATCCGGGTGTTCAACCAGGGCCGCATGGAGCGGGATTTCACCTACATCGACGACATCGTCGAGGGGGTGATCCGCTGCCTCGACAAGCCCGCCACAGCCGATCCCGCCTTCGATCCGCTGCACCCCGACCCGGCCACCGCCGCCGCCCCCCACCGGGTCTTCAACATCGGCAATGCCCGTCCCGTGCCCCTGCTGCGGTTCATCGAACTGCTCGAGCAGGCCCTCGGACGTCCGGCGATCCGGGATCTGCAGCCCATGCAGCCCGGGGACGTGCCGGCCACCGCCGCCGACACCACCGCCCTGGAGTCCTGGGTGGGGTTTCGCCCCTCCACGGCGATCGAGTCCGGGATCGGGCGCTTCGCCGCCTGGTACCGCGCCTTCCACGGCGTCTGAGCCGAGCCCTTCGGGCACAATGGTTCGCTGCCGATCCGCACCGTCTTGAAACCGCTCCAGAGCCTGCGGGGCATGGTCGACCTGCTGCCCGGTCAGACCCCCTTCTGGCAGCGGATCGAGGCCACCGCCAGGGAGCACTTCCGCCGGGCCGCCGTCGAGGAGATCCGCACGCCCCTGCTCGAGGTGACCGAGCTGTTCGCCCGGGGCATCGGCGAGGCCACCGACGTGGTGGGCAAGGAGATGTACAGCTTCGAGGACCGCGGCGCCCGCCGCTGCACCCTGCGGCCCGAGGGCACCGCCTCGGTGGTGCGGGCCGCGATCCAGCATGGCCTGGTGGCCCAGGGACCCCAGCGGCTCTGGTACGGCGGGCCGATGTTCCGCTACGAGCGGCCCCAGGCCGGCCGGCAGCGGCAGTTCCACCAGATCGGCCTGGAGTTCCTCGGCCACGCTGATCCCCGCAGCGACGTCGAGGCCATCGCCATCGCCTGGGATCTGCTGATGGATCTGGGGGTGGGTGGCCTGTCCCTGGAGCTCAACTCCCTCGGCAGCCCCGAGGACCGGGAGCGCTATCGGGCCGAACTGGTGGCCTGGCTGGAGGCCCATCGGCAGCGTCTGGATCCCGATTCGCAGCAGCGGATCGCCACCAACCCCCTGCGGGTGCTCGATTCCAAGAACCCCGACACCCAGGCCCTGCTGGCCGGAGCCCCCACCCTGGCCGATGCCCTCAGCGGCGAGAGCCATGAACGCTTTCTAAGGGTGCGGCAGGGTCTGGAGGCCCTCGCCATCCCGTTCGAGCTCAACCCGCGCCTGGTGCGGGGCCTCGACTACTACGGCCACACCGCCTTCGAGATCACCAGCAGCCAGCTGGGGGCCCAGGCAACGGTGTGCGGCGGCGGGCGCTACGACGGCCTGGTGGAGCAGCTGGGCGGCCCCCCCACCCCCGCCATCGGATGGGCCCTGGGCATGGAGCGGCTGGTGCTGCTGCTCAGCCAGGCCATGGAGGCGGGCACCCAGGCTCCCGTGACGGCGGCCCAACCCGATATCTACGTGGTGAACCGGGGGGGCCTGGGAGAGGCCTGCGCCCTGGAGCTGGCCCGGTATTGCCGCCAGCGCCCGGGGGCGCCGCTGGCGGTGCAACTGGATCTCAGCGGCGCCGGTTTCGACAAGCAGCTCAAGCGCGCCCGCCGGAGCGGCGCCCGCTGGGCCCTGCTGCTGGGTGATGAGGAGGCCGGGGCCGGCCAGGTGCGGCTGCTGTCCCTGGCCAGTGAGGCTGGATCCGGGGATCGGGTCCTGAGCCGGGAGGCGTTTCTGGCGCTGCCGTCGGAGGAGCTGCGGCGCCACGGGTGAACCGCCGCGCGGTTGCCCGAGGCCAAAAAAAAGCGGATCTCTGGGGATCCGCTGAATGGGGCCATTGGGACGGCGCGTTGGCCGGCGTTCGATCAGGCCGAACCCACACCCACGTAGGAGCCGTAGAAGAACAGGCCGACCACGAAGATCACGGCCATGCCACCGGCGGTGGCGACCATCCAGAGCGGCAGGACCCCTTCGGTCCACCGGCTCTTCCAGGCCACGGCCGGGCGGCCGTCGGGAAGGCGGTCGGGGATCCGACCGTCAGGAAGTGAGGATTTCTTGCCGCTCATGGATGGGGTGCCTCCCGATCAGTTGAAGAAGTAGCTGGAGAAGAGGATGCCGATGACGAACACGAACAGCAGCCCGAGATAGAGGCTGGTGCGGTTCAGCTCGACCGGCAGGTTGTTGGGGTTGGGATTGCGCTGCATGGATGTCTCAGCGACGGACGAACTGCATGGCCGCCAGGGCACCCAGGAAGAAGACCGTGGGAATGCCGAGGGCGTGGACGGACAGCCAGCGCACCGTGAAGATCGGGTAGTTGCGCGGCGTGGTGGGAGCGGTGGACTGGGTCATGGTTCCTGGAGGCGCAGATCAAGGCTGCTCTTGCCCTCGTAACGCTGACTCACAACGGGAGCCTTGGTTTCCTGGGCCTGGAAGTAGGCATCCGGACGGGGCGTGCCGAAGGCGTCGTAGGCCAGGCCGGTGGACACGAACAGGAAGCCCGCCAGGAAGATGGCCGGCAGGGTCACCGCATGGATGACCCAGTAGCGGATGCTTGTGATGATCTCGAAGAACGGGCGTTCCCCTGTGGAGCCGGCAGCCATAGCAACAAGCGTTCAGCCCGGCAATCCTAGGGGGCGGCCCCCGGCCCTCGGGAGCGGGACGGGGGGTTGGTTACAGAGGGATGCAGTTGCCCCCGCCCTCAGCCCACCCAGCGCAGCAGCACGCCCCGCTCCCCCAGGACAAAGCCCTTGCCATCGGCGGCGAAGACGATCCGGGAGAAGTTGGTGGGCTGTTCGCTGCCCACCGGATCCCGCTGCCAGCTGGCTCCGGCATCGTTGCTCACCAGCAGGGTGCCGTTGCCGCCGCCGGCCCAGACGGAGCCGCGGGGATCCCAGGCCATGTCGAGGTAGCCGTAGCCGTTGGTGATCGGGATCACGGGCTTGCTCCAGTCGCCGCTTTCGGTGCTTTCGGCGGTGCTGGGGTCGCCGTCGAAGCGCAGCTGGGCGCCCCGGGCCACCATCCAGAGGTGACCGTCGGGCTGGAAGCCCATCGACTGCAGCCGCTGGCTGCTGACCCGTTGGTGCACCTGCCAGGCCGGCAGGCCGGGTTCCCAGGTGGCGAAGAAGTTGCCCAGGCTGCTGACGCTGACGTAGTCGCCCTCGGCGCTGCGGCGCAGGTCGCGGATGGCACCGGCGGCATCGCCCACCAGGGCCTGCCAGCTGGAGCCGGCATCGGTGGTGCGATAGACGGCACCGACGTTGGTGGCCAGTTCGGCGGTCTTCGGCCCCAGGGCCGTCACCAGGTAGGGCTCGCCGGGCAGCTTGGTGTCGAGCAGCAGCCGGCTCCAGCTGCGGCCGGCGTCGTCGCTGTGCAGCAGCAGGCCGGGCTGGCCCACGATCCATCCCTCGGGGCCGCTGAAGTCGATACTGATCAGCCGGAAGTTCTCTTCCTCCGGCAGGTCGAGGGCCCGTTCCTGCCAGCTGGCGCCAGCGTCGTCGGTTTCCATGATCAGCCGGTTGCTGCCCACCAGGAAGCCGTGGTCGGCGCTGCTGAAGGCCACGTCGAGGGGGTTGGAGCGGGTGTCCAGGGGGACGGCCTGCCAGGGGCTGGCGGAAGCGGTGGCCAGTCCGGTGGTGACGCAGCCCGTGAGGCCAAGGGCGAGCACGAGCGAAAGGGCCAGGCTGAGCAGGGGCCGCAGCGGGCGAAGGATGGCCGGCAGGGCGGGACGGGGCGCAGGCATCAACGCAGGGAATAGAGGGAGAGGAAGAAAGCGAAGGCCAGGGCGAACCCCCCGAAGATCAGAACGTTCTTCTGGCCGGGGGTGAGGCGGTTCACCCCGAGGCCGAAGTTGAGGTTCTCCTCAAAGCCACTGGGCTTGTTGCGCGGGCCGATGTCCTTGAACGCCCCCACCCGGCTGCGGCAGACCGGGCAGCGGAAACCGACCGGGTCGAGGTCAAGGAAGGAGGTGCCGGCAGCGATCCCCAGCTTCTTCACCCCTTCGGCCGGGTCGTAGACGAAGCCGCAGCTGCGGCACTCGAAGCGGTGGCCGGAGGGATCCTCGACGACGGGTCCGGGCGCCTCGCTGACGGCCCCGGCGGGGGCCTCTTCGGTGGGTGTCTCCGTCGGCGGTTCCGTGCTCATCCCGTGCCTGGCCATACATGGGAACTCTATCGACGGCGACCCCGGGCACTGCGGCCCCTCTGGACAGCTGGCCGCGCCGGTCGTCGCGGCGACCGCCGCCCCCGGAGGCAGGTGGCAGAATGCGCGCCAGGTTGGGTCTGCCGATGTTCGTGCTCTCCGGCTACGACGCCTTTCTGGGCTTCCTGCTGATTTCGGCGGCGGTTCCGGTGCTGGCGCTGGTGGCCAACAAGCTGCTGGCCCCCAAGAGCCGCCAGGGGGAGCGTCAGCTCACCTACGAATCGGGCATGGAACCGATCGGCGGGGCCTGGATCCAGTTCAACATCCGCTACTACATGTTCGCCCTGGTCTTCGTCATCTTCGATGTCGAGACCGTCTTCCTCTATCCCTGGGCGGTGGCCTTCCACCGTCTCGGGCTGCTGGCCTTCATCGAGGCTCTGATCTTCATCTCCATCTTGGTGCTGGCCCTGGCGTATGCCTGGCGCAAGGGCGCCCTCGAGTGGAGCTGAGCACCTCCCCACCATGACCCTCACACCTTCTGCCGGCTCCCTTTCCGTCGATGCCCTGCGCGACCTGCGTGAGGCCAGCTGCGGCCCCGTGGGTGCCCCCGGCGTCACCGCCGATCTGTCCGAGAACATCATTCTCACGAGCCTCGACGATCTCCACAACTGGGCCCGGCTCAGCAGCCTCTGGCCGCTGCTCTACGGCACGGCCTGCTGCTTCATCGAGTTCGCGGCCCTGATCGGCTCCCGCTTCGACTTCGACCGCTTCGGCCTGGTGCCCCGCTCCAGCCCCCGCCAGGCCGACCTGCTGATCGTGGCCGGCACCGTCACGATGAAGATGGCTCCCGCCCTGGTGCGGCTCTACGAGCAGATGCCGGAGCCCAAGTATGTCATTGCCATGGGGGCCTGCACCATCACCGGCGGCATGTTCTCCGCCGATTCCACCACGGCGGTGCGCGGGGTCGACAAGCTGATCCCCGTCGATCTCTACCTGCCGGGCTGCCCGCCGCGTCCCGAAGCGATCTTCGATGCGGTGATCAAGCTACGTAAGAAGGTGGGCAACGAAGCCCTGGCCGAGCGGGGCAACCTCCGTCCCACCCACCGCTACTGCACGATCCCCCACCAGATGAAGCGGATCGATCCGATCGTCACCGGGGCCTACCTGCGGGCCGAAACCCAGCAGGCTGCCCTGGCCGCCGCCGCCGGTCTGCCGATGGGCGCCCCCGCTGACACCGCCACCGTCCCAGCCACCACCGCTTCCACTACCGATGCCTGAGGAGTCACCCGTCACCCCCGGCGCCTCGGACGCCACGGAATCCGCGGATGCCGGAGCCCTGCAGGCCGCCGCCCCCGGCCCCGTCGCCACCTGGCTGAGCGGTCAGGGTTTCGATGCGGTCACCCTGGGCCCGGACCACTCCGGGGTCGAACTGCTTGGCGTGGAGCCTGCAGCCCTGCCGTTGGTGGCCACGGCCCTGAAGGCCGCCGGTTTCGACTACCTCCAGTGCCAAGGCGGCTACGACGAAGGCCCGGGCGGCCGCTTGGTGAGCTTCTATCACCTGGTCAAGCTGGCCTCGATGGTTGAGCAGTATTCGGCCATGGCCGAAGCCACCGGCCCCCTGCCGGCGGAGGCGCGTCCTGATGAAGTGCGTCTCAAGGTGTTCCTGCCCCGGGACGGCGCCCTGTCGATCCCCAGCCTCTACGGCCTGTTCCGCGGCGCGGACTGGCAGGAGCGTGAAACCTTCGACATGTTCGGCATCGCCTACGAAGGCCATCCCCACCCCAAACGCCTGCTGATGCCCGAGGACTGGAAGGGCTATCCGTTGCGCAAGGATTACGTGCAGCCTGATTTCTATGAGATGCAGGATGCCTATTGAAGGCCTCTATGGAGCGCCTGAGCCGCTGAGTGCGGCGAGTGTTTCCTCTAGGTAGCGGGTTCCCCAGCGCTGATCGGGTTCCAGGTGGTTGCCTTCGGCCCACTCGTTCCAGGCGTTGATGAACACGACCGGTTCAGGAAGGCCGTAGTCAGGGAGGCGTTCCACCGTCTGCCTGAGCCAGTGGCCATAGCGCTCCGGCGTCGCATCCTGGAGGATGATGCCGCCCCAGCGCCGGCGGGCCGTGTTGTCCCAGGAAGGGGTGACACAGGGAAAACGGGGATAGGGAGGGACAGGCCTGGCAAGGGCGGCTTGGCAGACCTTTTCGTAGTCGACAACCCGGTGAATCTTTTTGCCTGGAGACTCATTCTTGATGACCCCCTTGATCTTTTCTCGAAGGCTGGGAGTCTGGGCGGGAAGCCTGCCAAGCATCGGCCAGCAGGGCTGAAATTCCACGGCGGCATCGAAGCCGAAGTTTTGGGGGTTGTTGATCTCCTCCTCCTTCGATTCGACGGAAACGAGATAGAGATCTCCCAAGCCATGGTCATGGGCAATCGAACGCCAGATCTCTGCCGTCCGGGCCAGATGGGGCAGGGCGCTGGTGCGGTAGACAAGAAACAGCGGTTTACCTTCGATCCTGATGTAGCGGGGATCCCTGAAGGCCGCTAACAAGGACAACAGGTGATCGCGATCGTCCTGCTCGCTGTAGATCTGCGCGAGAAGAATCTCGTCATCCGATCCGTCCCACCGCCGGGTCCAGTTTTCGTTGGCCCAGCAGAGACAGAAGGGAAAGTCAGGCTCCCCTGAGGCCAGCACGTCTTCGAATGGCCGCTGCAGCACGCGCCGGCCATTGAACCAGTAGTGGTAGTAGCAGAACCCATGGAGGCCGAAGGCATGGGCCAGTTCCGCCTGGGCTTGGCGCACTTCCGGCAGACGCAGGTCGTAGAAGCCCAGATCGGCCGGCAGATGGGGCTGGTAGTGACGGGAGTACAGAGGCCGCGCCCTGGTCACGTTGCGCCATTCCGTGAATCCCTTGCCCCACCACTGATCATTCTCCGGTATCGGATGATACTGGGGAAGGTAGAAGGCGATGGCTTTGGCTGAATTCACGAGAAACGAATGACTGGCTGATCGGGCGTCTGTCTGTGCTTCAGGGCTCTATCGGATGCACGGCCTTTTGGTGGGCGATGGGGTGATGGGGATCACCCTTACCCGCTGATCCCTGAGGGCCTCCCGGGACGTGCTGACTGGCCGGGCTGGAGCTGGTGACCGTTGACGCGCGTAGGGGCCGAACAGACGCGATCAGAAGTTGCAACAGTCGCCCCAGCAAGCGTGCCTTCGAGGAAAGCACAGCGTCCTGGAACTTGATGATTTCAGCCTGCGTCCTGATGGACGAGTCTCTGTCGTCAAGGCAGCGGGCCATTGAGGCGATCCACAGATCTGGGGAGGGTGGCCCGGGTTGCGGCGGGGACTCACTCACTTTGGGCCTGTCGGAGTTGGGAGCAGAAGATCTGATGATCCCTGTGATGGCTTCCAAATGGCGATCAATGATGGCCAGATCCTTCGTTTGGCCGCTGTCCTCAACAGGCCTTTCCATTCGCATGATGGTGTGGAGAGAAGCCGGCAGCTGACCTGGCTCCATTCCGAACGGGTAGAGAGCATCATTGCTTTCTGACCAGCAGTTGACCTTGTGCATGTTCATGGTCAGTCGTGGCACACCGTAAGATCTGGCCACGATGCGGTAGTGCAGGCTGGTGGATATGACCGCTGCAGCACTTGCAATCTGCTGGCAGATGGTCAGAATGTCAACCGAAGGCAGAACTTCTATTGGAACGGACGATTCTTCGGCCAGTTGCTTGAATCGGTAGTACTCGTCGAGTGAATCGTGGTAGTTGGCAGTGCCCGCAAGGCCAAGCTTCAGGCCGCCTTCGAAGTGCGGGGCAATCTGTGACAGCGCATGGATCAGCTCAGCGGAGTTTCTTCTCAGATAGTCACCTTTAAAATGCATGAGAAGACTGCTAGGTCCAATGGGCTTGGAGACGGGCATCAATTGGCTGATGGACAGTACAATGTCTGGGGCATAGGTGGCTTGCGTAATACCCAAGCTTCTCGCATTTCTTATGGAGTGGGTATCTCTAAAGCTGATCATTCTGGCCGCTGCCAAGGTGGCTCTCAGCCTTTCATTGTCTGCTCTGTCATCTGAGAGCTGGGTGAGGCCGATGCCATAAAAAAGTCTGTTCTCCCATGGCTTCGATGCTGTGTTGATGCGTTCCTTGGGTGGTGTCAGATAGGGGAAGGGACGGTCCGTGCCCAGCTCCTGATGGATTTCGGAGCTGATGATGTCCTTGAGATGGTAGGGCAGGGGTGCCGGAGAGTCACAGGCTAGGGCGTCATTGAAGGAGCAGGTCGCTGTCTCGCCTCCGACGTGCAGTACTGGTATGTCTGGATCAAGTCCGTTGGCAAGTAAGTCGAAGATCGAGTGGACCCTTGTGCCGCCACATGCCGTGAGATCGTTGTCAAGAATGCTGGCATGAATGGTGTTGATACCTCTCTGCCTGAGTAGTTTCTCAAAGGCATATCCCATGAGAAGATCGCCAAAATTGTGCCGTTCAAAGGCACCGAAAAGAATGGCGTCCGGATTCATTCGCTATCGGCGCTTGAGCGGTTTTGCCTTATCGGAGCGTTTGGAGCCAATCCCTTGTTCGTCCACCGGAGATCGATGGGTGCGCAGCCTTGAGCTCTGGATGCCCACATTCCTTGATACCTCGATCCGCTCACCGAAGCCGATGAAGGCATTCCACTGTTGCAGCGTCGGGAGTTTACGGCCTCAATCCCTCCTGTGCTTCCGGTAGAAGCGGATCACCTCCTTGGCCACACTGCGCGGCTCGTGCCGCAGGGTGGCGCTGGGGCGGGCCCCCTGCAGCGGCGCCAGGATCACCTCGTAGCCCTGCTCCCTCAGGTCGGAGGCCTCGCAGGTCACCGGTTCGGCCCCCCGCAGCCGGTAGACGTCGAGCAGGCTGGAGTCGTCCAGATCCTCCTGGGCCAGCACGGCCGTGAACAGGCGCTGCTCCACCCCCAGGCTCGCCAGCTGGGCTTCGATCGCCCGCAGGTGGCCGCCGACGTCCAGGCCGTCGGTCTCGCCGGGCTGGGTCATGAGGTTGCAGATGTACAGCCGCGGCGCCTTGCTGGCGCTGATGGCGCTCACAAGTTCCGGCACCAGCAGGTTGGGCAGCAGGGAGGTGTAGAGGCTCCCTGGCCCCAGCACGATCAGCTCGGCGTTGGCGATCGCCTCCAGGGCCCGCGGCAGGGCCGGCGGCCGCTCCGGGGTGCAGCCCAGGCGCACGATTGGACAGGGAGCATGCCCGATCTGGGATTCCCCCTCGATCCGTTCGCCGTTTTCCAGTTCCGCCCAGAGGCGTACGTCGGCGTTGGTGGCCGGCACCACCTGCCCCTGGACCGCCAGCACCCGGCTGCTGGCGATGATCGCCGATTCCAGGCTGCCGGTGATGGCCGTCAGGGCGCTCAGGAACAGGTTGCCGAAGCTGTGGCCCTCCAGGCCGCTGCCGGCCTTGAAGCGGTACTGGAACAGGCGGGTGAGCAGGGGTTCCTCCCGTGCCAGGGCCGCCAGGCAGTTGCGGATGTCGCCGGGGGGCTGCACCCCCAGCTCCCGTCGCAGCACGCCGCTGCTGCCGCCGTCGTCGGCCACCGTGACGATCGCGGTGAGGTTGCTGCTGTAACGCTTCAGGCCGCTCAGCAGGGTGGCCAGGCCCGTGCCGCCGCCGATGGCCACGATGGTGGGGCCGCGGTTCAGCCGCCGCTGGGCCAGCAGGGCATCCACCAGCAGGGTGTCCTTCTCCGGGGCCAGGGCCTGCTGGATGGCCCCGAAACTGCGGCTCTGGCCGAGCCAGATCAGGGCACCGCCGATCAGGAGCACCAACGGGCCGGTGATGCCCCGCGGCATCACCTGGGTGATGCGGTTCAGGCCCCAGCGGATCGTCTCGAGGGTCCAGTAGATGGGCTGCAGGTCGGCCCACACCGCCGCCCCCAGCAGGGCGATCACCAGGCCCAGGCCCGAGGTGATCATCCAGCGCTTCACCACCAGCCCCGGCTGCAGCCAGCGGGCCGCCCGCCGCGAGCGGCTCATCAGGTCCTGCTGACGCAGGTCGCCGCGGCCCACCCAGCGGGGGC
>NZ_JAYGHZ010000271.1:0-15971 GCF_034931285.1 Synechococcus sp. BA-120 BA3 | reverse complement strand
CGGCGATCCCCTGCGGCTGGAGCTGGAGCGCACCCTGCGGGCCTTCGCCCGGCAGGGGATCGCACCGGCTGCGGGAGAAACCCTGGGCGGCTTCGCCCGGCGCCTGGGCCAGCGCTGGCCGTCCCTGGCCGATCCCCTGGAGGCCTTTGTGGCCAACTACCAGCAGCAGCGCTTCGCCGCCGCCCCCAGCCGGGCGGGACGACGAACGGCCCATCGTCTGGGACGGGTGCTGCGCCGTTCCCTGCGGACCGGCAACAGGCCGGCGGAGGCGGTACAACGGGACCACCCCTGAACAGGCGGCCATGACACGTCCCCAAGGGTTCGCCCGCATCGCCGTGACGGGGCTGCTGTTCACCGGCCCGGCGCTGCTGGCCCTGCTGCAGGCCGGTCCGGCGCGGGCGGGTAGCGAGGCCGATCTGATGCGGCTGCTCAACCAGCGCGACTGCCCCCGCTGCAAGCTGCAGGATGCCGACCTGGTGCACGCCGACCTGCGCGACGCCGACCTGCGCAGCGCCAAGCTGCAGCGCGCCAACCTGGGCCAGGCCCGGCTGGATGGGGCCAACCTCAAGGGGGCCGACCTGCGCTTCACCAGCCTGCAGGGTGCCTCCCTGCGGGGTGCCGATCTGCGCGGGGCGAATCTGGAGGGCACCGACCTGCGCCAGAGCGATCTCAGCGGCGCCCAGATCGACCCCGGCGGACTGGCCCGCAGCCACTGGCAGGACGCCCGGGGCGTGGCCCCCACGGTGCTGAGCTACCCCGAGCTGCACAACGCCGGGGTCACCGCCGCCCTGGAGGGGCGCCACCCCCAGGCGGAGCAGCTGTTCTCCGAGGCGATCCGGCTGCAACCGGACGCGGCGATCAGCTGGGTGGCCCGGGGCCTCAGCCGCACCGAACAGGGCAAGACCGAACTAGCGGCCGCCGACCTGAACTACGCCGCCGTCCTCTACGGCCAGGCCGGCGAGGAGGCCCATGCGAGGCAGCTCACCGAGGTGGCCAGCGGGCTGATGAAGCCCGGCAGGAAGCGCAATGAAGGCAGCGGCATGGGCGGTCAGGTGCTCTCCGGAGCCGCCGGATTCGCTCAGTCTGTGCTTCCGCTTGCAATGAAATTCCTGCTCCCCTTGGCCTTCTGATTAAGGGCTCATCAAGGGCTGGCAGCGCCTCCAAGAAAGGAGCGTGAGGCCGGCGTCGAGGGCTGGAAGCCGTAGCCATAGGTACCACCCTCGGTGTCATTGATAATGCGTGGCGTCACCATGATGACGAGTTCACGTTTCTCTCGCAGGTTGCCGGAGGCGCGGAAGAACTGGCCGATGATTGGCAGATCTCCCAAGATCGGCCACTTGGAAACCTCGGCACGATCAAAGTCAGAGATCACGCCGGTGAGTATCAGGGTCTGGCCATCGCGCACACGCAAAGCACCGGTATCAAGGCGACGCACGCTGAGAATATCGATAGGTCCGCATCCAGGGATTTGCTGAGTGTCCGTAGTGGCTGAAAGACTAGGGGAGAGTGAAAAGGTAACAAATCCGTTATCGTCTATTTTCTCGACTCGAGCTCCAAGCACCAATCCTGCCGTGGAAAGTGTGGGCGTGCAGGTAATGACATTACTAGTCCCACCACTGCTAGCCGACGCACTTGTCGCAAAATCGGTAATCACATTGGTACCGACACGGACTACAGCCTCATTTGCTCGGCGCCGGCCAATCGGAGAATCAATCGTATATTGATCAAGTGCTCCCGGGGTTTCAGTTTCGTTGTCGCTTGAGCTAGATCCTCCAGCACCCATCTCACGCAAGAAAGAAGGATTTTCCTGCAATATAAGAGTTGGGCTGGCGATAAGCTTGGTATTCCGTGAAACAATCTGTGCCCGAACAAAGTCATAAAAGCTATCAGTGGGATAATTGAGGCCGGGGTTAGGCCTTCTTGACCCCTGGAAATCAGAAGAGGACGAATTAAAAAAGTTTGAATTCTGCTGAAGGCTAACATTTCTCCCAAGAGAGCTTGACAAAACATTTTCAATTCGAGTCGTCAGGTCTGAACCCGAGCGATTGATGTCAGTATTAATCTGCCTAAGGACACCAGTAGGCAAGAGTTCAAAACCAGTCTCTCGAATAAGATTCGAATTTACTACGGAAAGCTGGCCTAAAGTAAGGTTGCTTGTATCAGTGGAATTCAGACTTAGCTGACCAAGAGACGAAGAGTTGGAGGAACTCGATCTGGAAATAGACTCAATTCCTGAAGGGTTGAGGCTTGAAAAGTCATTAGCAGTGGGCGGCAAGTTTCGGCCAAAGGCTCCCAATAACTCGCCTCGATCGTTAACAATAAAGTTGTTACCCCAACGGAAAGCGAAGCTATTGTCAATCTGAAAGTCATTCTCGAGATTCACATCCAGAATTTGCACCGCAAGTGCTACCTGCCGCTGGCGCAGGTCGAGTTGCTTGAGATACTGCTCAGCGATGGACACCAAGCGCGGAGCCCCCACCAGGGTGATGGTGGAGAGACGGGTGTCGGTGGTGGCCTGCAGGCCAACCAGCGGACCGGTTGCGGATCCATAAGACTCCACACTGGTGATTGTGCTGGACGTTGTGGTGGAGGACGTAGGGCTGCCGACAGGAGCTGCCGTGGCTGCCACTCCCTCAGAGACGGCCGTGGAGATGGTGTTGGTCTTGGTGACCTGGGCCCCCAGGTTGGCCAGATAGTCGGCGGCCGAGTTCGCTGGCACCTGGTTCAACCGGTACACCTTCGAGAGCTGGGCGCCGAAGCTCTTGGACAGAACTCTGGGGCCAGCGAAGATCGTGTTGCCGTCGCGCTTGCCCTGCAGTCCCGCCGCCAGAAGCGCCGAGTTGATCGCCCGGCCGTAGTTCTCGCGGCGGAAGGAGATCGAGATGGGCCGCATGTCCGCGGGCGTGCCGGCGGCCGTCGGCGCCGGAGTGGAGGAACCTGCCGGGGGGGTATCGCCCACGTAGACGAACCCGTAGCCACCGAGCTGGCTCAGCGCCATCAGCACGTCCTTCGCGGGGGCGTTGCGGAGCGTCATCGTCACCGGCGGCCCGCTGACATTGACGTAGCTGGGATTGCTGATGGTCATGGTCCCCACGGCCATGTCGCCCAGCGGCGGCGCCACCGCACGCGGCTGCAGGGGCGGGACGAAGCCGGGCTGGGGGACCCGTCCTGGTGTTGTGACGTTGGGCGTCAGGGTCTGGAGGGTGTTCAGCGCCGGGGCGTTGAACGTCAGGATCAGGCTGCGGCCGTCGGCGCTCACCACGGGCCGGCCGACCGGGAATCCGGGGGTGGGGGACACCCTGAGCTCGAAGAGGTTGCCCGAGCCCTCGAAGCTGATGCTCTGCAGCCCGGCCTCGGGGAGGGAGAGCTGCACCGGGCCGCGACGCAGGGTCATCGGCTGGGCGGTCTGCAACCGACCCATCCAGACGGCACCCTGGGTGGTCTGCTGGAGGACGGGTGAAGGGCCGGTCCCCTCGATCATCACCTCAACGGAATCCGGCAGACGCCTGAGCTTGATGTCGAGGGTGCCGCTCGCCTGGGCGATGTCGGACCGCCGGGTGCCCGACCCCTCGCCTGCCGGGGATGGGGTGATGGCGGCCTGCGCGCTGGTCGCACCCGTACCCTGCAGGATCACCACGCCGAGAGAAGCAGAAAGAACGCGCCGCCACTGACGTTTTGCCACGTTCTGTTGCACTCCGAATCGGCTGAATGGTATCGGCGATTATGCGAAACGGCCAGTTGCCGGATCCGGTTGGATGGGCATGGTCAGTTGGAAGGGGCGGGGGGAGCTGGGGTCGGCGCTGCGGGGGCCGGGGCTGCTCCGGCAGGAGGGGCGACCGGGGCCGGGGTGCGGCTGTAGAGACCAAGGGTGAGCTTCATCAACACCGAAGGGTTGGGAGTGAGGTTGGGCAGCCTGATGCCAGTTGGTTCGGGCTCTGGGGTCGTGAGACTCAGGTCGCTCTGGACCACCAGCACGTTGAGGGCCTCCAGCCGCCTGAGGAAGGAGAGCAGGGATGGGAAGGTCCCCCTGGCCGACACCAGCAAGGTGCGCAGGGTGAGCCCCTGCAGGGCCAGGAGGTCGGCAGGGGTGGCGCCCGGAGCCGGAGCACCTGCCGCGGGCGGAGCCGCCCCGGCAGGTGGAGCGGCGGGGGCCGCAGGGGTGGCTCCGGGTGGCGTACCGGCGGCAGCGGGAGCCTGGGTGGGCTCGAACAGGGTCAGCTCCACACCCGAAGCGGCGGCCTCCCGGTCGAGCATGGCCAGGAAGGTGGAGAGGTCGCCGTTGCCCGTGATCAGCCGCTCGATCTTGGCCTTGCTGGCCATGGCGGCCTCGGTGTTCTCCTGGGTGGTGACCAGCTGGCCCCGCATCAGCGTCACCTGGTCCCGCAGTTGCTCCAGCTCCTGGAGGCGCTGGCTGTCGCGCTGCAGGCCGGCCCAGAGGGGCACCATGCCCGCCAGGATCACCACTAGCCCGAGCCCCCCCAGCACACCCGCCGGCAGCAGCAGCCAGATCAGTCGCAGGCTGGCAACCGGAAGCCGCCTGGAGCCCTGCTGAAGGTTGGTCATGGGATAAGGCCCTCCGCCTGGAGAAGTTGCAGCCGGCGCACCATGCCCTCCGATCCCAGCTGGCGCATGACGCCCAGCTGGCGGGCGGGGGGCAGGGTCGCAAACGGGCCCGACAGTTCGAAGCGGACCGTCGCGGGTGCGGGCGTGGGGACGGCGGCTCCGGTCTGCCCGGCCTGCGCAGCGCTGGGCGGAACCCGCTCCAGCTTGACGAGCGCCACCCCCTTGCCCTGCAGCAGGGGGGAACGGGACAGCTCCAGTTGCAGGGCATTGATCCGGGCGAAGGCGAGCGGATCGAGGGCCTGCCCCTTCAGCACCAGGTTGGTGCCCTCCGCCTCGGCGGTCTGGATCTGGATGCCCTCGGGGGTGCGCAGTTGAAGGTCGGCCAGGAGCGCCGAGGAGGTGCGCAGGGTGGTGAGGCCTTCGGTGAGGCTGCGGTTGGTGGCCGCGAGCTGGTCGAGCTTCGCCCGGCTGGCCGCCATCTCCGCCTGCAGCTGGGTGGACTCAGCTTCGAACCGGGTGAGCTGGGCCGTCTGCATCCGCACGTACTGAAAGCGGAGGAACACCAGGGCCGTGGCCAGGACGGATCCGCCCAGGACGATCGCCCCGATCAGGGCACCGCGCAGCAGCAGGGGGCGTCGATCGAGCAGGGCCGAAACCATGCTCTCCTGGCCGAGTTCCTTGCGCCGCTCCCGAAGCAGATCGAGGATTGGTGGGCTCATCGGACCGACTCCACCATCGCCAGGCCCTGGAGCACCAGGGAGCCGAAGGGCTCAGGGGTAAGGATCTCGGCCCGCACGCCCAGGGCGTCCTGGAGGCTGTCCTGGCTGGGGAGAGGCGCGCTGAGCAACAGCCGGAGCCGACGGATGGAGGGTGCACGCCGACGGTAGAAGGTCACGCAGCGGTTCACCTCCCTGACCAGGGCCTCGTCGTCCTGGGGGAGCGGCCAGTCGAAGACCGGCTCCGTCCGACTCAGAAGCAGCAGCTGGGCACCGGCCGGCAGCGGGTGGATCAGGACGGTCAGTTCATCCGCCGGTGCCGCTTCCAGCAGGGAGGTGACCGCCGCCAGACGGCAGGACTGGGCCGGCGCCAGCCGCTCCAGTTGCACGCCGGCCAGGTTGAAGACATCGATCCAGTCGTCCACCAGCTTGCGGGGGGCCACCGCCATCAGCAGCCGGGGGGTGGATCCCGCCAGGGGCCGCAGATCGATCGTGGCCTCCGACAGGGGAAACGCGAGGTTCAGGGGCGGATCGATGGTGCGCAGGGCCGCGATGGGGTCGTCGGGGATGGCCTCGAAGGGCCAGTCGATGACGCGCCATTGCGCCGCCCCCTCGGGCAGGGACGCCAGCACGACGGCATCGAGCAGGCCGTCTCGCACCAGAAGATCACCGATCAGGTCACCGAGGGGCTCCTTCTCCAGGGGCTGGCCATCCAGGCAGGTGAGGGGCGGCAGGGGCAGATCGATGCTCACGGCTTCCGGACCCGATCCCCTGAGCACCTGGCCCTTCAGGGAATCGTCCTGGAGTTCCAGCAGCAACTGACGCGGGAACAGCTGCGCGCGGATGGGCCTCAGACGATCCTCCAGATCATCCTTCAAGCCGATCAGGCCAGAAAAAACCAAGGCTCCGATCCGGTGCCTGCGAAAGTTACCGAATCAAGGGCGCCAAGGCATCACCGAACCCACAACTTCCGAAAGCGTCCGGCATCCATGGGCATCCAGCTGTCGCGACAATCCTTCCAGAATCGTGGGCACAAGTGCGGGGCCTTCGTAAATCCAACCGGTGTAGATCTGGATCAGGGACGCTCCGGCGCTGATCCGCTCCCAGGCGGCCTCCGCCGAATCGATGCCCCCCACACCGATCAGGGGCAGGGCCGGACCGGCGGTCGCCCGCAGCCGCCGCAGCACCTCGACCGCCCGCCGCCGCAGGGGCCGGCCGCTGAGCCCTCCGGTCTCCTCGGCCAGGGTGCGGCCCGTGGCCACCAGCCGGCGCCCGTCGAGTCCGAGCCGGTGAACCGAGGTGTTGACGGCGATCACACCGGCGAGCCCCTCCTCGTAGGCCAGCCGGGCGATCGTGTCGATGGCGTCGTCCTCCAGGTCGGGGGCGATCTTGACCAGCAGGGGCGGGCAGGCCGGCAGGCGCCGCAGCCGCTCCACCAGTCGGCGGAGCTGGGCCTCCTCCTGCAGGTCCCGCAGCCCCGGGGTGTTGGGGGAGCTGACGTTGACCACCGCGTAGTCGGCCAGGGGGGCCAGGAGCTCCAGGGAGGCCGCGTAATCGTCCGGGGCCATCTCCAGAGACACCGCCTTCGATTTGCCGAGGTTGATGCCGAGCACCGCGGGCCGCTGCCCGGGGGGTGGCAGGAGCTGGCGTTCCAGCGTCCGGCGCACGGCCCTGGCCCCGTCGTTGTTGAAGCCCATGCGGTTGAGCGCCGCCCGTTCCTCGGCCAGCCGGAACAGCCGCGGCCGGGGATTGCCCGGCTGGGGCTGCCAGGTGATGGTGCCCAGTTCGGCGAAACCGAAGCCGAACCGGTGCCAGATGGCGGCCGCCACCCCGTTCTTGTCGAAGCCCGCCGCCAGCCCCACCGGATTGGCGAAGCGACAGCCGAACAGGGTCTGCTCCAGCCGGGGGTCCCGCCGCTGCAGCTCCGCCCCGAGGCCCTCCAGGCTGCCGCTCACCAGGGGCCAGCGGCGGCGCAGGGCCGCCTGGCCCAGGGCCAGGAGGGTGAGGCGGCTCAGCTGCTCGGCATCGGCGCCGTCATCCCGACGCAGCAGGGGCTCGACGAACCGGGCGTAGAGGGCGCCGGTTCCCACCTGTCCGCCGCTGGTCGATGGCTCCTGCGGCATCCCTGTCTCCTCACTGCGGCCTGTCCAATCCTCCCGCGCCACGCTCCAGGCGCCAGCTTCCGTTGCCCAGGGGCCTGACAAGCCAGTCGCGCCAGAGCCAGGGCTCTCCTTTCCCCTCGAGACGGGCCGTGGGCACCTCGAGCAGCCTGGCGAGCTCCACGGTCCGCAGGCTGTAGCCGCCCGCCGCCAGCCGGTCGGCCAGCTCCAGGCGGGTGAGCAGCTGCTGGAGCGACGCTGGCGCTGGATCGAGGGCGTCGGCCGCCGCCAGGGGATCGGCCACCTCCTGGGTTTCGATCGCCAGCGCCGGGGACTGGCCCCGGGAGAAGGCGACCGCGATCGCATCGCAGCGGTCGTTGTCCGGATCCCCGCTGTGGCCGCGCACGTGGCGCAGGGCCAGCCCCGGCAGCCGGGCGGCATCCAGCTGCTCCCAGAGATCACGGTTGAGCACCGCCCCGCCGGAGGCGGTGCGCCATCCCTTGCGCTTCCAGCCGGCCATCCACTTCTCGAAGCCGTCGATCAGGTAGCGGCTGTCGGTGCGCAGCACCAGATCGGGATGGCGCGGCAGCTCCCGCAGTGCCCCCAGCACCGCCAGGGCGGCGGTCAGCTCCATGCGGTTGTTGGTGGTCGCCGCATCCGCCCCCCCCAGCTCCCGACGGGAGCCGTCCTCGAAGCGCAGCAGGGCGCCCCAGCCACCCGGACCCGGGTTGCCGCTGCAGGCCCCGTCACAGGCGGCGGCCACTACCCGCACCGGTCGATCACCCATGGAGTCGTCTTGACAGGATCGCTTGAATGGGGCCCTCTCTCCCGGAGAACGCCCGGGCCCTGGAGGTGTTCCCATGCAGCGAACCTACCTGGCCCTGGCGGGCCTGGTCCTGGCCGGAGCCGGCCTGCCGATGGTCCAGCCCCGGCTGGCCATGGCCGTCGGCCTGTTCCAGAGCGCCGACGTCGACACCGAGCGCTTCGCGGTGCTGGCGCGGCCGGTTGGCGACAACGACTGGACCCTGCTGGTGCTGGAGCAGCTGACGCCCCAACCCGCCTGCTGGCAGGCCCGCCCGGACGGCCTGGTGGATCCGACCCTGAACCGGTTCGACTACACCGGCATCTGCAGCCGCTATCTGGACAGCAACGGCTACTCCCTGCGGGTCGCCGAACAGGACCTGGGCACCACCTACCGGCTGCGGGTGCAGCAGGTGGGATCCCGCCTGGAGCTCCAGGCCCTCTCGCCCGCCACCTCGGCCATTCTGGTGGTGGGCAGGGCCGACATTCCCCTGCGGGACCGCGACGGCTTCGTGGCCCTCAAGCTTGAGTCGGGCTGGGATCTGAAGCGGCGCACCTACGGCGAACGGGCCCTGAGCCATCTGTACTTCGCCAGCCCCACCCCCCTCGACCAACTCATCGCCAGTGCCGGCGGCGCGCCCACCTGGCGCCGTCCCCTCGGCCCCGGCCGGGCCCAGCCACCGGCCCTGTCCGCCACTGAGCAAGGCGAGGGCAGCATGACGATGGGCAACTCCGGCCGGGCCGTCGCCCTCCAGGTGATCCCCTACAGCGGCAGCAGCAGCGACGGCGAGGGGCTCTGAGCTTCTGGCCCTGTCTGGGCTGTGGCCAGTTGAATCTCCGGTCCTCCCAGCCGCCATCCCCCATCCCACCCTCTTAATCTGATGCCGTGAGGAGTGAAGGACGCTCTTCCAGGGTCGAAACGAGGACAGACTCCCGGAATCGTTCCATCTCCAGAGCCCTGCCTTCGGCGGGGCTCTTTTTTATGTTTTGAATCCATCGATGGTTCCGGCAGGGGCGCGGTCCACGCCACGCAACAAGGCCATCCACCATCAAAAAGCCGGCCCCGAAGGACCGGCTGGGAAAGACGGAGGGTTGCCGGGCCTGGAGGCCCGACGAGGGCGGGTCACTTGATGGAGACCTTGCCACCCACTTCTTCGATGCTCTTCTTGAGAGCTTCGGCATCGGCCTTGGAGATGCCTTCCTTGACGGCCTTGGGAGCGGCTTCGACAAGGGCCTTGGCTTCGCCCAGGCCGAGGCCGGTGGCCTCGCGGACGGCCTTGAGCACCTTGATCTTGGCGGCCGGATCGAAGCCATCGAGGATGACGTCGAATTCGGTCTGCTCCTCGACGGCCTCGGCGGCAGCGCCGGGGGCGGCGGCGGCCATGACGACGCCGGCGGAAGCGGCGGCGGACACGCCGAAGGCCTCTTCGATCTGCTTGACGAGCTCGGAAGCCTCAAGCAGGGAGAGGGTTTTCAGTTGTTCGAGAATCTGGTCGGTGGTAGCGGACATGGGGGGGAATCAGCAACAGAACGGGAGGATCGGTGGAACCCAGGGGTTCGCGGGGTGCGAACTCAGCCTTCGCCGGATTCGGCGTACTGCTTGAGCGCCCTGGCGAGACCGGACGGAACCTCGTTGATGCCCACAGCCAGCTTGGTGGCCAGGCCATTGATCGCACCGGCGATCTGGGCCATGAGCACCTCCTTGGAGGGCAGATCCCCGATGGCCTTGATGTCGTCGGCGGAGAGGAGCTTGCCTTCGAAAAGGCCTCCCTTCACTTCCGACTTCTTGCTGTCCTTCTGGAAGGACTGCAGGGCCTTCACCGCACCGCCGACATCGCCCTTGACCAGGACGAAGGCGTTGGTGCCGGTGAGCAGGGAATCGAGATCCGACCAGGCGCTGTCACCATCGATGGCACGGCGCATCAAGGTGTTTTTGGTCACCTTGCACACACCGTTGCTGGCCTGCAGACGGGTCCGCAGATCAGTCATCTCCTTGATGGTCAGGCCCTTGTAATCAAGGACCAGCGCCATTTCGGCTTCACCGAGGAGCCCCTTGAGCTCTTCGACGATCTGTTGCTTGTTCTCCAGCGTGCGGCCCATAGGAGGTGGATCGGATCGGGGGAACAAGCAGGGAACGCGGTCCGGACGGCCTCCCCTCGCGGGGTGGCTTCGAGGCCGCTCATCGCTCCGCTCCGATCTGTTGGACTCCGTTGGAGACCCCAGCCCAGGCAAAAACCAATCGCGTGAACCTCGGCAGGACTTACGGCAGTGAACGACCGACCGGAATCGGCGACCCTGACGACCTGCTGTCTTGGGTGGGGCGCGTGCCCTTCTGGACGAATCCAGTTCTTGAACCTACATCACGGCAGGCCCAGCTCCCGCAGTCGTGCCACCCAGCGGGCATAGCCGGCGGCATTGAGATGGACGCCATCCACCGTGTAGGCCCGCCTGAGGCCATCGCCATCCGCCATCACCGGGGTCAGATCGACGAAATCACGGGGAGGCGTCCGGCGGGCGAGCCGCTCATTGAGCTCGGCCACCCGGCGCACGCCATCGGCACCGCAGCGGAAGCGGGCGCAGGGAATCGTGGACTGGATGATCACCCGCGCCCCGGTGCCGATCTGGAGCCCGGTGCGCAGCCACTGGATCCGGGCGGCGATCCGGCCGGGGTCGTAGCCCCAGACGATGTCGTTGATCCCCACCATCACCAGGTAAGTGCCGGCACCGGTCCGGCGGATCTCCGGCAGGCGGGCCATCAACTGGAAGCTGGTGTCACCGCTGATGCCCTGGTTGAACACCACCCGATCCGGGAAGGCGGCCTGCCAGTCGCCCTGGGCCGTGAGCGAATCACCCACGAAGGTGACCGGAGCCGTGGTCGGCGCTCCGCGCCGGGTGGTGGCGTCCGCAATCTGCGCTGTCTTGGGGGTGGAATGGGACCTGGAGAACAGGCCCCACCCCAGCGTCAGCAGCGTGAGCGGCACCGCCACCCAGCCACCGATCCGCACCCAGGACGACGCAGGCACGGCGGGCGCTCAGCTCTCCTGCTTGATGTCCTGGAGAGCGGCGAAGTCGACCTGCACCGAGGGTCCCATGGTGGAGGTGACGTACAGGCTCCTCCAGTAGCGGCCCTTGGCACCGCTGGGCTTGTTGCGGTCGATGGTTTCCTGCAGGGCCTTGAGGTTCTCCAGCAGCTTGGCGGTGGGGAAGCTGGCCTTGCCGAACCGCACATGGACGATGCCGGCCCGATCGGCCCGGAACTCCAGTTTGCCGGCCTTGAACTCACTGATGGCGCCGCCCAGATCGGTGGTGACCGTGCCGGCCTTGGGGTTCGGCATCAGGCCGCGGGGACCGAGCACCCGGCCGAGCTTGGCCACCTTCGGCATCATGTCGGGGGTGGCGATCAGCAGATCGAAGTCGATCGCGCCACCGGCGATCTGGTCGACCAGCTCATCATCGCCGGCCAGGTCGGCACCGGCGGCCTTGGCCTCGGCCACCTTCTCGCCCCGGGCGATCACGGCGATGCGGATGGTCTGGCCGGTGCCGTGGGGCAGGGCCACGGTGGTGCGCAGTTGCTGGTCGGTGTACTTGGGGTCGATGCCCAGGCGCACGTGGGCTTCGATCGTCTCGTCGAACTTGGCGGTGGCGGTGTCCTTGACCAGCTCGAGGGCCTCGAGCGGTTCGTAGGAGCGGTCCTCAACCTTGGCGGCGAGGGCGGTGAAGCGTTTGGAGACTTTTGTCATGACGGTAAGGGGTGCGGACGACCGTGATCGGTCTCCCCCAGAGAGGTGAGCGGAGAGGTGGGCGAGGTGGAACGATGACCGCTGGCGGTCAGTCCTTGACGGCAACGCCCATGTTGCGGGCGGTGCCTTCGATGATCCGCATGGCCGATTCAACGTTGGTGCAGTTGAGGTCGGGCAGCTTGGTCTTGGCGATCTCCTCGAGCTGGGCACGGCTGATGGCACCCACCGCGCCCTTGGCGGACGTGGCGGCACCCTTGTCGATGCCGGCGGCCTTGGAGATCAGCACCGAGGCGGGCGGGGTCTTGGTGATGAAGGTGAAGCTGCGGTCTTCGAAGACCGAGATCTCCACCGGGATCACGTACCCGGCCTTCTCCTGGGTGCGGGCGTTGTACTCCTTGCAGAACGCCATGATGTTGACCCCGTGCTGACCGAGGGCAGGGCCCACCGGTGGTGCGGGGTTCGCTTTGCCGGCCTGGAGGGCCAGCTTGATCACAGCTACGACTTTCTTGGCCATCGGCTGGGCTGGGGGACGAAACTCCCTTGCGGGAGTGCGGGACGAAACTCCCTTGCGGGAGTGCGGGACGAAACTCCCTTGCGGGAGTGCGGGACGAAACTCCCTCGCGGGAGGCTTGCGGATCGCCGGGGCGGTGGCCGGCCCGGCGGGATGGCGGCCCTCGTGGGGACCACCCGGGGCCGCCCTCCGCAGGGAGGCGGCCGCCGCTCGATCAGCTCTGTTTGCTGATCTGGGAGAACTCGAGCTCCACCGGGGTCTCCCTGCCGAAGATCGACAGGAGGGCCTTCAGCTTGCTGCGCTCGCCGGAGACCTCGATCACCTCGCCCTGGAAGTCCTTGAACGGACCGGCCGTGACGAGAATCTGATCGCCCTCGGTGAGGTCGACCTTGAGGACGGGCTTCTTCTCGGCGGCACGCTTGAAGATGCGGTCGACCTCCTGGCGGCTGAGGGGCCGCGGCCGGATGTGGCCGCGGGCCTTGCCGGTGGCGCGGCGCTCCTCCTGGCCCACGAAGTTGATGACGTTGGGGGTGCTGCGCACCGCCATCATCGTGTCCTCGTCGAGAACCATGCGCACCAGCACGTAGCCGGGGAACACCTTCTCCTCGATCGACTGGCGGCTGCCGTCCTTCTTCAGCTTCACCCCGGGGGTCTGGGGGATCTCGATCTCCAGGATCCGGTTGCTCACCCCCAGGGTGACGGCCCGCTGCTCCAGGGTGGCCTTCACCTTCTTCTCGCAGCTGGAGGCCACCTGGACCGCGAACCAACGGGCCACCTGGGGCTTGGCGGCTTCGGCCGCCTCGGCACCGCCCTCGGCGGCGGGGTCCATTCCCTCCACGGCGGGGTCGGTGCCCTCGGCGGGGAGCTCCAGCACCTCGGGGGCGTCCGGTTCGATCTCAGGCACGGCAGACAGGGGAAGGGTCATCAACGGAAGATCTGGGTCGATCCCCAGTTGTAGAAGCGGTCGATGGCGGCGATCGCCGCGGCCGACAGGCTCACCATCAGGATCACCGCCACCGACTCACTGAACAGCTGCTGACGGCTTGGCCAGACGACCTTGCGCAGCTCCGCGAGGGTGAGCGCCACGAAACCGGTGGGCTCCTTCTCCTCGGAGGGGAAGCCGTCCGGACCCACGTCGGGTTCGGAGGTGCCGTTCCCGCGGGCCAGGGGCCCGTCGGGACTGCTCGTGGTGGTGGTGACGGGGGGAATGGGTTCCACGGTGTGGATTCCGATGGCTGCCCTGGTGTCGGCAGACATCGACAAACGATCACCCTACCGGACGTCCTTCCCCGGCGTCCCCCAGAGGGACGAAGCGGAAGCCCGCCTCCCCGGAGCCGGCGAGCTCCAGCCGCACCCCCCGGGCCGCCGTGAAGTGATCCTCCAGCAGCTCGGTGGCCAGGGGGTTCTCGATGCGACGCCGCAGCACCCGGCGCAGGGGCCGGGCCCCGTACTCCGGCTCGTAGCCCTGGGCGGCCAGGGCCACCACCACGGCCCCGTCGACCTCCAGCTCCAGATGCTGCTCCCGCAGCAGCAGGGCCAGCTCCGCCAGCTGCAGCCGCACGATCCGCTCGAGATCGGCCCGGGCCAGGGGGCGGAAGCGGATCACCTCATCAATGCGGTTGAGGAACTCCGGCCGGAACTGGCGCGCAAGGGCCTCCTCCACCGCCAGGTCGAGGCTCCGGTCCCGGGCCTGCTCCCCCGCATCAGGGCGGGGGCCCTCCTGTTCGCCCGAGGAGGGGGCGGAGCGGGCCCGCTCGAGGATGGCGCGGCTGGCCAGGTTGCTGGTCATGATCACCACCGTGTGGCGGAAGTCGACCGTGCGGCCCTGGGAATCGGTGAGGCGGCCGTCATCGAGCACCTGCAGCAGCAGGTTGAAGACATCGGGGTGGGCCTTCTCCACCTCATCAAGCAGCAGCACCGCGTAGGGACGGCGGCGCACGGCCTCGGTGAGCTGGCCGCCCTCCTCGTAGCCCACATAGCCGGGGGGGGCCCCCACCAGGCGGGCGACGGCGTTGCGCTCCATGAATTCGCTCATGTCGAGCCGCACCAGGGCCTCCTCCTCATCGAAGAGGGCCGCCGCCAGGGCCTTGGCCAGTTCCGTCTTGCCCACCCCCGTGGGCCCCAGGAACAGGAACGACCCCACCGGCCGGGTGGGGGCCTGCATGCCGGCGCGGGAGCGGCGGATCGAGGCCGCCACCGCCGCCACCGCCTCGGGCTGGCCGATCACCCGCTCGCCGAGCCGCTGCTCCAGCTCCAGCAGCTTCTGGCGTTCGCCCGCCAGCAGCCGCTGGATGGGGATGCCGGTCGAGCGGGCCACCACATCGGCGATGTCCCCCTCCTCCACCTGCTCCCGCAGCATCGGATCGCTCTGCAGTTCCGCCTCCAGGGCCGCCCGGCGCTGCTGCACCCCGTGCAGCTGGTCGTACTGGAGCCGGGCCGCCTCCTCCAGGTCCCCGTCCCGTTCGGCCTCGGCGATGGCATGGCGCAGGTCCTCGTCCTGCTGCAGCAGCTCACGCAGTTCGGCCAGGCGCTCCCGTTCCCCCGCCCAGCGCCGCTGCAGGCGGTCGAGCTGCTCGTGGGCGAGGCGCCGCTGCTCCTGCAGCTGCACGCGCTCCTCCAAGGGCGCCGCCTCGGCGGCCAGCAGCGCCAGTTCCACCCGCCGCAGTTCCGCCTCAGCCGCCTCCACCACCTGGGGCTTGGAGGTGGCCTCCATGCGCAGGTTGGCGGCGGCCTCATCGATCAGGTCGATGGCCGAATCCGGCAGGCAGCGGTCGCTGATGTAGCGGGAGGCCAGCCGGGAGGCCGCCACCAGGGCCCCATCGGTGATGGTGACGCCGTGGTGGAGCTCGTAGCGCTCCTTCAGGCCCCGCAGGATCTCGAGGCAGGTGGGGCCATCGGGTTCGCGGATCACCACCTGCTGGAAGCGTCGCTCCAGGGCCGGGTCCTTCTCGATGCTGCGCCGGTAGTCCTCGGGGGTGGTGGCGCCGATGCAGCGCAGGTCGCCGCGAGCCAGCACGGGCTTGAGGATGCTGGCCGCATCGGCGCCGGAGCGGTCGGAGCCCACCACCGTGTGCAGTTCGTCGATGAACAGCACCACGCCGCCGGCCCGGCCGCCTTCCCCGTCGTTGTCGCGCACCCCGTCGTTGTCGCGGACCTCGGCCAGCACGCTGCGCAGGCGCTCCTCGAACTGGCCGCGGAACTTGGCCCCGGCGATCAGGGCCCCCAGGTCGAGGGCCACCAGCCGCAGCCCCCTCAGGGCATCGGGCACCTCACCGGCCACGATGCGCTGGGCCAGGGATTCGGCCACGGCCGTCTTGCCGACACCGGGCTCACCGATCAGCACCGGGTTGTTCTTGCTGCGCCGGGAGAGCACCTGGATCAGCCGGCGGATCTCGGTGTCGCGCCCCACCACCGGATCGAGTTCGCCGGCCCGGGCGGCGGCGGTGAGGTCGCGGCCGTAGCGGTCGAGGGCGCCGGGTTCGGGCTCGCCCTCCCGCTGCAGGGCCATGGTGGGCTCCGGTGCCGACGGGGACCGCAGGGG
>NZ_JAYGHZ010000270.1:0-16178 GCF_034931285.1 Synechococcus sp. BA-120 BA3 | reverse complement strand
TGCTCATCGCCATCGCGATTCGCCGCTGGTCCTTGCGGGCGATCTCTGCCGCGCACAGCCAGGCCAACGCCTCGCGCAGGTTCAGTTCCTTGCGTGCCGCCTCCTCGAGCAGGTTGTCGAGCTGATCGCGGATCGCGGTCAGTCGCAGGCGGGTGAGCATGTCGTCGAGCTCCAGGGCGGAGACCGGCGGTGTCGTGACCATCAGCTCCTGACGACGATCCGGTTGACCGGTTTTGGCGGGACTCATGCCGCCACCTCCTCGCCCACCTCGGCGGCATAGACCGCCAGGGAGCGGGCCAGTTCTGAGCTGCGCACCACCGGTGCCCGCCGCCGCGTTCCGCCCCCACAGGGCGGGGACGTGGTGGAGGCGGGCCCAACGCAGAGCGCGCCATCGGCTGACGGCAGTGACCGTTCGGCCAAGTCCTGCTGCGGCGCTGGAACCAGGCCGTCCCAATGCCCCCGCAGCACGGAGCGATGACGACGATTGGCCGCCACGCGCCCATGCCGGGCAACAACCCGGCCGCCATGGCGGATCTGCACCTGCTGATCTCGTACCAGCACGCTCACCCGCTGCTTGAGCAGTGCCCAGGGCACGCTGTACCAGTTGCCCTCCACCTCGACGCAGGCGTCGTTGTGGACCACCCGCACCAGCTCCCGCTCCGCCAAGAACGACGGCTTATGGGGCAACGGCTGCAGGGCAGCGGCCTCCTCCCGCTGGAATCGCAGGAGCGGTTGTTCGCCGGTCGTTCCGTGGATGCGAACATCGGCCACCTCCCGGCTCCAGTGCTCCAGGTGCGCTTCCAGCGCCTGCCAGCTGGCGAACTCCCGGCCGGCCACCGCATTCGTCTTGACGTAGCCGACGCCGCGCTCGTCCTTCCCCTTGGTCCTGGCCCGATAGGGCCGACAGGCTTTGGGAAGGAATCCCCAGTAGCGGGCAAAGGCATCGAGCCGTTCGTTGAACACCAGCACCTGGCGAGCCGGATCGTGCTCCTTGACCAGGGCACGGGCGTTGTCGAACAACACCTCGGCCGGCACGCCCCGCCAGTGGCGGAAGGCCTCCTCCATGGTGAGTAACCAGTTGGCCTGGCGCTCATGCCGGTAGGCCCGCACCACCAGCCGCCGCGAGTAGCCCAGGGTCAGCACGCACAGGTGCACCTTGACCCTCTCGCCGGCGATGCAGCTGTAGGTCTCACCGAAATCGGCCTGCAGCTGCTTACCGGGAGGCGTCTCAAACCGGACTGTCGCCAGCGCTGCAGCCCGCAGCTCCTGCCGCCACTGCCCCACCGCCCGCTCCACCGTGCGCAGTGACACGGCGATGCCCTTCTCGCTGGCCAGCTCCTGGCGCACCACATCGGCATTGCCTTTGTGAGCAAGAAACCGCTCCCTGAGCCAGTCGCACTGACCATCGAGAACGCCGATCCGCCGGGGTTTGCCGTAGGCCTCCCAGCCTCCCTGCCGCCGGTACTTACGGACGGTTTCAGGCGAGCAGCCCAGCTCCTTGGCGATCCGCCTGCGGCCCCACCCAGCTGCGGTGAGGCCAAGGATCATCTGGACATCCTCTGGTGTTTCCAACGCCGCATCCCGGGAGCTCTGCTCCAGAGGTGACAGCACCGCAGGCTGCGCGCTGGCCCTGGTCAGTGGCTCAAGGAGGGGGGCCAGATTTCGTGTCGCATCTGGGCCAGTTTTCGCTGTCGCCTGACACTTGACAACAGCTGGCCGGGATCTCGGATATGTGGCTATATCAGAAGTTCCTGCACCGCGAGAGGGCCCGCTTGCGCAGATCGAAGAGGATGTTCGTTCAGACTCTGTCTGGTTTGATCGCACCACTAGGCGTGTCTCGTTGGTTGCCGAGTTTGAGCGGTACGCCGGGAAGCAGAAGGACCTCAGCCCGAAGCTTGAGACGTTGCTGCTTGCTCAGCAGCGGTGGGGATGCCGAGACGCATCCCTGCTGTTGGCCTATTGGAGCGTTGGGCTCGTGTCGCTCCCTGACCACGACAAACTCCGAAGCATCGTGCGTGAAGGCTTCCATGCGAAGGGCGGGGTGAGGGTTCCCGGTAATCCAGGGGCGAGGGTCATTTTCTACCAGTTCGTCGTGCGCCCCGGGCAGGATGGCCTTCTTCGTCTCGAGAACATCATTCAGCGAGGTGAACCATGACCGATAAGTTCTTTATTCCAAGGGCGGACCGACGACTCGGCGACCGCTACGAATTACTTGATTGCCTAGGAGACGGATCCTACGGGTGGGTTTGGCGTGCCCAGCGAATAGAGGATGGCGCCATCGTCGCGGTAAAAATTCCAAAGGCGCAAAGCAAGCGCAATGAAGATCTTGCCGAGGGCTCTCCGCTTATAGGTCAGGTCTCTCACCCTTCTGTCGTTGAAATGTACTGGATGGGTCGTGTGCCACCTGAGCGCGAGTGGTACGCGATTGAAATGGAGTACTTCCCATCCATGACTCTCGCTCAGCTTCTCGATAAAGGTGAGGAGGGATTTGTGGCAAGTTACGAAAAACTTCTGGGAGTTTTTATTCAGGTCCTCGATGGGTGTGCTCACCTTCATCGCATGGGCATGTCGCATGGTGATATCAAGCCTCAGAACATTCTGGTCTCTGCCGAACGAGTGAAGCTGACTGACTTTGGAACGAGCGTCTTGCCCGAGGACATGTATGCCCGAACACGAGAGAATGGTGGGACAATACTGTATTCCTCCCCAGAGACTGTCGGAGCAATTCTGCCATCAAGAGATTCTGCGTCGCGTTTTTTATCCGACATCTACAGTCTCGGTGTTTTGCTCTACCACCTTGTAACTTCTCGACTGCCCCATGACACGTTAAGCCAAGTAGCGCGACACGTTCCCTTCCCACGTGCGATTGAAGTGAACTCCTCTGTGTCTCCAGCGTTGGACACCTTTATCAACCGCTGTCTTCAGCTTGATCCTGTCGACCGCTGGCCTTCGGTTGGATTGATGCTTGATGCCTTCCGAGATGTACGAACTGCTCAGCAGCAATTCATGCCCACAAGGAGCCTTGTCGCAGCAGTCGTGCCTGAAGACGATTGGTCCACTCAGGCTGTTCACCTTCTCGAGCAAGGTGACTTCGACGATGCGGAACGTATTGCACAGGCTGAGTTCGATTCCTCTAAGGACCATCACGCCTTCTTGATGATGGTCCAAGCCTCCTATCGTGCAGATCGCTATTTTGATTGTATCCACCATCTTGAATCTCGTCCAGACATTGTCGATTTTCCTTCCGCTACGGGCTCTGAGCTGCGATGTCTTGCTCTTTCATCTTACCTAGAGGTCCGAGATTTAGACAGGGCGCATGCCTTCGTTGACAAATGCCTTCTTGATGCCCCCAACGCCCCTGATCTGTTACTAAAGAAAGCCTCCATTCTTGCCCTTGACTCCAGGTATGCGGATGCTGCAGAGCAGCTTCTGGCATTGCATCGCAGATTACCGAATAGGCCTGCAATCTTAAAAAGGCTCGTGGTAATCTACGAGCAGATGCGTGATATGGGGAAAGCGGTGGCATTCCTTCGGGCATATCTCAAGACTGTCCCTGGAGATGCCTGGGCGCTGGACAAGGTTAAGCACTTTCAGGCGCTTGGAATTACTTAGTACAAAGCATGCTGGCTGTTTGCCCTGATGACATCTTTGCACCAATTTCAACACCCAAAAACACATCGTGTCCGCCACCATAGCTTACCTTGCTTCGGGAGATATTGGACTCCCTTAATGCTGTTGCTGCTACGCCCACTCCGATCAGATGCGATCGAGTGGACGCGTAATGAAGAAACTCCAGCGCTACTAGGACAATCTTGCATAGTAAGTCAGCGTATCAAAAGAGTAGTCTCCGAAAAACACTCTTGCCTCTTCAAGAAACTCTGCAAGGGTGACTGGCTCTAGAGATTCAAACGGATCTCCGCCTAAAGTGCTGATTGCACGCCTTGCTAAGCGCGACTCCCTCTCAAAGGACAAAGTCTGGCCATCTCTGACAATCTTCACTGTTTCTTGCTCCATGCCCGGATGGACCCACCTTTCCCCTTCATAGGTGCCAGGAGGAATAAGGATGGTTTGGTCGGGCCTGCCAGCAACCGTGGCTAGCACCGGCTCGGGAATTTCAATAAGCGTCATTGCAATACTTTGATTTCGACTCATCACAGTCTAACACTCTCCTGCCAACTTTCGCACCAGCGATGCCCTCAACTCCTATAACCATTTGCGACAAGAGTTTTGATATCCAGTCTTAACTGAACCGATGTCTTCTCCCACTCTACGTGCTTTATCCCTACCTACAACCTTGATCAAGTATTGGGTTCATGCTGGCCTCATTGATAGACTGTTCAACGCGACAACCCTCGAACGACCAGAGGGAGCTCAATGGCGCTGGTTAGCACTTGATAAACATTCCTGAAGCCCAAACTGAGTTGTAACCCTGGCATTTGAGTTTGTCCTGGTTCGAATAACTGCCAAGCGGATTGCATGCCTTCTAGCCGCCCCTCCCATGCCCCACAAGGCCCCACCCCCCGGCCTCTACCAGCAACTCCTCACTGAGGACCTGGAGCAGCAACTGAGCCTGCTGGCGCGCGATCTCTATGACAAGGACGACCTCGATCCCCAGGAAGCCCCCCGCCTGTTGGCCCGGCACCTGGGGGCTCTGGCCCGCATTGCCCTGGAGCATCTGAGCGGTGGATCCACCCCTGAGCACCAGCTGGCCCTGGTGAACCAACTGGTGGGCCTGCTCCAGAGCCAAGCACCCCGCGCCATCTCCACGGGCGACCTCCTGCACCCCTCCGCACGGCTGCTCTCGGAGATCCGATCCACCGCGCTGCTGCCCGGCCAGGCGGAAACAATCCGCCCGCTCATCCCCCTGGCCGACAGCACCCTGCTGGTGAACGCCAGCGGCGAGCCGAGGGTGGGGCAGGCGCTGATTCACGAAGTCCCCTCCGCCCAGCGGATCGACCTGCTCTGCGCCTTCATCAAGTGGAGCGGCCTGCGCCTGCTCCAGCCGGCCCTCACAGAGTTCCTGCAGGCCCAGCCCCGCCGCTCGCTGCGGGTGCTCACCACCGTCTACCTGGGCGCCACCGACCGCCGCGCCCTCGATTGGCTGGTGGCCCATGGCGCCGAGGTGCGCGTCAGCTACGACACCCGCCGCACCCGCCTGCACGCCAAAGCCTGGCTGTTCCATCGGCCCGGCCTCTCGGGGTCAACCCCTGCCTCCACCGCCTACATCGGCTCCTCCAACCTCTCCACTGCCGCATTGCACGACGGACTGGAGTGGAACGTGCGCCTCTCCGCCCATGACAACGAGGGCATCCTGGCCAAGTTCCAGGCCGCCTTTGAGGGCTACTGGGAGGAGGGCGAGTTCGAGCCCTACCGGGCCAGCGAACTGGAGCAACGCCGCTTTGATCGGGCGGCGCGCGAAGAGTCGGCTGGGGACTCGGCGGCGGATGCCACCCCGCTCAGCTTCTTCGACATCCGCCCCTACGCCTACCAGCAGGAGATCCTCGACAAGCTGGCCGCCGAGCGCAGCCTCCATGGCCGCTGGCGCAACCTGGTGGTGGCCGCCACAGGCACGGGCAAAACCGTGATCGCCGCCCTCGATTACGCCCGCCAGGGTGGTCCGGGGCACCCGAGCCTGCTGTTCGTGGCCCACCGGCGGGAGATCCTGCAGCAGAGCCTCGCCACCTTCCGCCAGGTGCTGCGCGATGGCTCCTTCGGCGAGCTGCTGGTGGATGGCCAGCGCCCCAGCCAGTGGCGCCATGTGTTCGCCTCGGTGCAGTCGCTCGCTGGGCTGGATCCGGCGGACCTGGCGCCGGACACGTTCGCCGTGGTGATCGTCGATGAGTTCCACCACGCCGCCTCCGCCAGCTACGAGCGCTGGCTGCGCCACTTGGCGCCCGTCCTGCTGCTGGGCCTCACCGCCACCCCCGAGCGCACCGGCGGAGAGGACATCCTCCATTGGTTTGACGGCCGCATCGCCGCCGAGCTTCGCCTCTGGAGCGCCTTGGAGCAGGGCCTGCTGTGCCCCTTCCACTACTTCGGCCTCCACGACGGCACGGATCTTTCGCGGATCGAGTGGCGCCGCAACGGCTACGCCAGCGAAGCCCTCTCCAACCTTTACACCGCCGACGACGCCCGCCTGCGCCTGATCCTGCGCGAACTGGCAGACAAGATCACCAACCTGGATTCGATGCGGGCCCTGGGCTTCTGCGTGAGCGTGGAGCACGCCCATTGGATGGCCCGCAAGTTCGTGGCCGCCGGCCTGCGCGCCGCTGCCCTGGATGCTTCCAGCCACCGGGAGCAACGCGCCGAGCAGATCCGCCGCCTGCGCGCCGGCGAGCTGCAGATCCTGTTCGCCGTGGATCTGTTCAACGAAGGCCTCGACATCCCCGAGATCGACACGGTGCTGTTCCTGCGGCCCACCGAGAGCGCGATCGTGTTCCTGCAGCAGCTCGGCCGCGGTCTGCGCCTCTGCCGGGGCAAGAGCTGCCTCACGGTGCTGGATTTCATTGGCCAGGCGCACCGGAACTTCCGCTTCGACCTGCGCTACCGCGCCCTGATCGGCGGCACGCGCGACCAGCTGGAACAGCAGATCAAAGACGGGTTTCCCTTCCTGCCGGCCGGCTGCAGCCTGCAGCTCGATCGGGTGTCGAGCGAGCGGGTGCTTGCCAATTTGCGCGAGTCGCTGCCCACGCGCCGGCCCCAGCTGCTTGCCGAAGCCCGTCGCCTCGGGCGCTGTTCGCTGGTGGGGTTGCTGGAGGGGCTCGGGATGGAGCTGGGGGAGTTTTACAAGGTGGCGGGCTCCTGGGCGTTGCTGCAGCGGGAGCTGGGGTGGTTGGCGTCGGGGGCGGCCACCGGCGATGAGGAGCGGCTGGGGCGGGGGATCGCTGGCGGCCTGCTGCATCTCGATGACCCGGAGCGGTTGCGTTGGCTGGTGGATCAGCTGCAGCGACCCGTGGCGCCCGATCCGGCGGGCTTCGATCCCGCCACCGAGCGCAGCTGGCGCATGCTGATGGCCCAGCTCTGGGGCAGCGGCCGGCAGCACCTGCCCCTGGCCGAGGCCCTCGTCCGGCTCTGGGCCGCCACCGACGTCCGCGCCGAGCTGGTGGAGCTGTTCGCGCTGCTGCTCGAGCGCACCGACCACCTGGTGGCGCCGCTCGACTGGGGCCGCGCCGATCCGCCCCCCATCCCCCTCAAACTCCACGGCCGCTATGCCCGCGCCGAGGTGTTCGCCGCGTTTGGGCTGCTGAACGAGACCCGCCCCTTCCCCGGCCGTGAGGGGGTGTTCTTCGATGAAGCCACCCAGTGCGACGTCTTCTTCATCACCCTCAAGAAATCCGAGCGCCTGTTCTCCCCCACCACCCGCTACAACGACTACGCCATCTCCCCGTGGGAGTTCCACTGGGAGAGCCAGAGCCTCACCCGGGAAGCGTCCGCCACCGGGCAGAGATACATCCACCACGTTGAGCGCGGCAGCAGGGTGATGCTGTTCGTGCGGGAGGAGAACAGGCGCGGCGGGGTGACGATGCCGTTTCTGTGTCTGGGCTTTGCCGACTACGTGAGCCACGAGGGCGAGCGGCCGATGGCGATTCGCTGGCGGTTGCACAGAGCGATTCCGGCGGCGTTCGTGCCGGAGCTGGCGTTGGCGGTTTAGCGTCATGCCAGGCTCCGCTTCAGCGCTCACTGCCGGCCATGGACGTCAGTTCCGAAACGTTGATCAGCCGGTTGCGCCAGCACGCACCCGTCTGGAGTGAGCGTTTCGGCGTGCGCAGCCTGCGGATCTTCGGCTCCTGGGCCCGCGGCACGGCAACACCGAGCAGCGATGTGGATCTGCTGGTGGCCTTTGACGGCCCTGCCACGGCCAGACGCTTTTATGGCCTCCAGCTGTTCCTGGAAGATCTGCTCCAGCAACCTGTCGATCTGGTGACGGAACAAGCACTCCGGCAGGAGCTCAGGCCTGCGGTTGAGGCGGATGCCATCACCCTCTGACGGCAACCCGAAACGCGATTGGCGCCTCTATGCGCAGGACATGGATCGGTTTGCCCGTCGCGCCGTGCGCTACTGCGCCGATCTGAACCGTGCGCAGTTCGAGGCAAATCAGCTGATGCAGGACGCCGTTCTTCGCAACATCGAGCTGATCGGCGAGGCCGCCACTCGCATCCCAGAGGAGGTGAGGATCGCCCATCCTGAGATTGCCTGGCGGGAGATCATCGCGATGCGCAATCAACTGATCCACGCCTACCTGGGGGTCGATCTTGATGTGGTGTGGGATGTGATCCAGGTGGAATTGCCGCTGCTGATCCTTCAGCTGAAGACCGTTCTGTCCTGACGGGCCACCTGGTCGTGAGGGGATCAGGAGCCCCTTGGATCCACCGCGAAGGCGTGCTCGGGCACCAGAGCAGCGCCACCGACCTGCTGTTCATCACCCTGCGGAAGCGTCACCGATGCGGCGAGTAATGCATGCAAAGCGCATGCGCTGCGAGTAACCTTGCATCACGACTGGGGCAGCCATGCCATCCCTGCAGATCCGCGACCTGCCTGAGCCACTGCACCGGTTGCTGCAGCACCGCGCCCAGGTGCACAAGCGCAGTCTCAGCCAGCAGGCGCTGGTGGATCTCGAGGCCATCGCCGGCGAGGATGGGCGAGAGCGTCGCCGCCTGGTGCTCGACCGCATCGCCCGGCGCGGGCCCCTGGCCACCGCGCTGGCCGGAGATCAGACGCCGGAAGCGCTGATCCGCACCGACCGCGAGCGCTGATGGCCCTCGCCTGCGTTCTCGATGCCTCGGCTGCCGTGCGGCTGATCCTTGGGGATCCCGCCGCTGCTGCCGTGGCGGAGCAGATCCGCGAGGCGGCCGTGGTGTTGGCCCCGGAGCTGATGCTCACCGAGGTGGCCAACACCCTCTGGAAACTGCAGCGGGCTGGTCACCTGGCTGATCTCGATCCCCAGCAGCTGCTGGCCGAGGCCCGCGATCTGGTGGATCGGGTGGAAGCCGACCGCGACCTGCAGGCCGAGGCCCTTGCCCTGGCCTGCCATCACGATCACCCCGTCTACGACTGCCTCTATCTGACGCTGGCCCGGCGGGAAGCCGCCACCTTGATCAGCCTGGATCGTCGCCTGCAACAGCTGGCGGAGCGGGTGCTGCCCTGAGCGCCCATTCAGGACGAACAGCTGTAGTGCGACACCCCTCCGGCGTTGAAGAACTCCCTGGGCTTGAGGCGGTCGTAGGTCGCCGCCAGCTCCGCAGGCAGCGCGTCGTAGGGATGGCGGAACACCTCCTGCAGCTCCCTGACCAGGCCGTAGTCACCCTGCGCCGCCTGTTCATAGGCCGGGGCGATCAGCCACTCACGCCAGGTGATGGCCGGGTTCACGCGTTGCATCGCGGCGGCCCTTTCGCGAATGTCGCCGGCTTCCGCGAGGCGGTCACGCCAGCGCTGCAGCCACTGCGTCCATTGGCCATCGAGCTCCTCTGAGCAGGGCAGGTAGAAGCTCTCCTGCAGGGCAGAAACCTGCTCGGGGATCTCCGAAAGCCTGCGGAAGAAGATCGTGTAGTCCACCTTGGAGCTCACCATCAACTGCAGCAGGTCCTGCACCAGTTCGGCGTCGTAGCGGAGCAGGCCGAGCTTGCTGGCCCACATCGCGTCGAGCTCCTGGCCCATCGCTTCCGCGAAGCCGTCGTGGATCGCATCCAGCCTTGCCAGCGCCTCTGGGTTCCCCTCGAGCAGGGGCCGGAGGGAGGCCCAGAACATCTGGAAGTTGGCTTCCGCCGCCACCGGTTGGTTGAAGAAGGAAAAATGCTGGCCGCCGCCGGTCCAGGGCTGGAAGCGGGGATCGAACAGCTCGCAGAAGCCGAAGGGGCCGTAGTCGAGGGTGTACCCCCCCGCCGCGCAGTTATCGCTGTTGAAATTGCCCTGGCAGTAGCCCACCCGCATCCAGTTCGCCACCAGAGACGTGAGCCGGCCGCGGAACAACCGCGCCAATTCCACCACCTGGTCAGCAAAGTCCAGAGCCGGATCAATCTCCTGGCGGTAATTGCGCTCGATCAGGTGCTGAACGATCATCCGCAGCTCGTTGTGCGCCTCCGGATGGGAACCGCTGCGGACGCGGCGGGCGAACAGCTCCAGCTGGCCGACCCGAAGAAAGGACGGGGCCACCCGGGTGCTGATCGCCGCCGGGTTGTCCACCAGGACGTCGGGGTCGAACGAGCGGGAGTTCGCCGAATACCAGGGCCGGCGCACGGTTTCCGATCCAGACACATAGAGCGTCAGAGAGCGGGAGGTGGGAACCCCCAGGGCCTGCATCAGCTCCTGCGCCAGAAACTCGCGCACGCTGGAGCGCAGCACGGCGCGGCCATCGGCGCCACGGCAGTAGGGCGTCGGGCCGCCGCCCTTGAGTTGCATCTCCCAGCGCCGGCCGCCAAAGACGCCTTCGAACACCGAAATGGCCCGGCCATCGCCGTAGCCGTTGCCGGTGCCGAACGGGCACTGCTGGATGTATTCGCTGCCGTAGATCGAGAGGGCATAACCGGTGGCCCAGCCATACGGCCGCATCGGCTCCTGCGCCGCCGTGATGTCGCCGGAGAACAGGCGGCGGAAGTGGTCGTCGTGGGCCAGCCCGTCGCCCAGGCCCAGCTCCTGGAAGAGGGTTGGGCTGTGCGCCACCAACTCCGGCGCCGGAAGCGGCGTGGGAGTCACCGGCACGTAATGGCCGGAGAACACCTGGCGGGGCCGGTGATCCTGGCCATCACCCGTGGCCTGGGGATCCGGCCGCAGGGAATCCAGCAGCGAATAGTCGGCCTGCTGGGCGAACGCCGCGAAGGTATTCGTCAGCACGGTGGTGGGCGCTGCTGTCGGCACGGGTCTCTCGGGTGTGGCGCGGCCTGGGCAGGGCCCTGACGCTGGGGTCACCATCCTGGCGAGGCTGTCGCCATCAGTGGCGACGTTGCGGCCATCACGCCGGACATGGTCACGCCGGCAGCGTGGCTGCCTGGCTGTTGCTTGGCAGAACATTGGCGTTGGCGGTTGGAAACCGGCCAGACTTGTCCCGCCAAGGGACCGGCCCCATGACCTACCGCATCCGCTTGCTGGAAACCGGGGAGGGCTGGGCCGTGAGCTGCCTCGACCTGCCTGGCTGTCACTCCCAGGGCAACACCCGCGAGGAGGCTCTGGCCAGCATCCGCGAGGCCATCACTCTCTGGCTGGAGGTGGAAGCCGAGGAGGCCGGCGTGAAGAGCGTGGAAACGCTGGAGTTGGCTGTGTAATGCCCAGGCTTCCGGGGATCAGCCAGAAGGAAGCCGTGAGGGTGTTCCAGAAACTGGGCTATCGGGTGGTACGGGAATCCGGGCATCTGGTCATGAGCAACGGCGAGCGACGCCTGGTCATTCCCCGGCATGACCCGATCAATGCCATCACCATGGGCGCCATTGCCAGGGACGCCGGACTGACACCTCAGGAATTCCGAGAGCTGCTCTGAGCGAGAAGGCCGCTCCTGATGGCGTGGCCCCTTCTCTATGGCCCGGCTCTGCCGCCCAGCACCATCTCCCCATACCTCCGCACCGCGCCGCGGTGATCGGCGTCGGCCCTCAAGCCGATGAAGCCGTCCGGCCGCACGGCCAGCAGGGTGAGGGGCCCCAGGCCCAGGCTGGCCGCTTCCTCCAGGCGCAGAGACACCACCGCCTCCACCAACGCCGGCGGCACCGTGCCGGCGGCCCGGTCGGCCTCCAGGTCGGCCTGCAGGGCGGCGAGGGCCTCCGGAGGCGCTGTCGGGCCGGCCAGCACCAGCAGCGTGTGGCCGCAGCGGTAGGTGAGCGCGTGCAGCCGATCCGCGCCGGCCCCGGGCGGCAGCGCGATCGTGGTGGGCAGGCGCTGGCCGGCAGCAAAGGGCTGGCCCTCGCCACCGCCGATGATCGCCGAGCCGGCGTAGCTGACGTTCATCTCGGTTTCCGCCACCACCTCCTGCTGGCGGGCCACCGGGTTGGCCAGCATGGCGGCGATCGCCCGGTCGCGGGCGGCGCGCTCACCGCTCTCCTGCAGCCCGTGAGCCTGCTCGGTGGCATCGCCGGAGCGGCAGATCTGCTGGGCCACTGGACGCCGCTCCTGCTCGTAGCTCTCCAGCAGGGCGGGGTCCGCGGCCCCCTGGTGCAGCAGAGCCAGCTTCCAGGCCAGGTTGGCGGCATCGTGCAGCCCGCAATTCATGCCATGCCCCTCGGCCGGGGAGCACACGTGGGCGGCATCGCCGGCCAGGAACACCGGCCCGGCGCGGAAGGCACTCGCCACCCGGCTGTGGCAGTGGAAGCGGCTGGGGTTCTCCACCCCGGCGAAGCGGGCCTGGGGCAGGTAGCGCTGCAGCACGGCGGCGGCCTCGGCCACCAGGTCCCCCTCCTCGGCTTCGGGCCGCAGGTACACCCGCCAGCGCTCCTCGGGCAGTGCCGTGAGGATCAGGGGCGAGGCGTCCAGATACGCCGCGTTGACCTCGTGGCTGTCGGCCCAGCCCTCCACCGCCGCATCGAACACGGCCCAGGGGCGACTGATGCCATGGCCCTCGAAGTCGAGGCCGCTCAGCGCGCGGGTGGTGCTGCGCAGGCCGTCGCAACCCACCACCCAGCGGGCCTGCACGGTCTGCTCCAGCCCGTCGCAGGCCACCGTGGCGCTCACCCCCTCGCCGTGGGGCGCCAGAGCCACCAGCCGGCAGGAGCGCTGCACCGCGCCGCCCTGGCTCTCGAGATGGTCGGTGAGGATCGATTCGGTCACCTCTTCGGAGAGGCCGAGGTTGAAGCCGTAGCGGCTGCCGCACGTGGCCAGATCCAGGTCCCCCAGCCGCCGGCCATCGGCGTGGATGAGGATCCGGCGCTGCCGGCAGCCGGCTTCGAGAAACCGGTCCACCAGCCCCAGCGCCTCGAAGATCTCCAGCGACAGGGGGTGGATCACCGTGGCCCGGTCCCAGTGCAGGGCCTCGGCCCGGGCGTCGATCAGCAGGTTGGGAACGCCGCGGCGCTGCAGCTCCCCCGCCAGCAGCAGGCCGGTGGGGCCCGCCCCCACCACGAGCACGCTGGTCTGGTGGGGAAGGGAGGAAGGCATGGCGCCCAGAGGGTCGAGCTGGCGCGGACCAGCGCGCGGCACACTAAACGCACCCAAGGCGGTGTCATGCGTCTGCGCTGCATGAAACGACTGGGCGTTGCGGGGTGCCGCTTCCTGGCCACCGCCACGACCGCCGCCCTGGCCGTAGGCCTGGTCCTGGGTGCGGCAGCGGCGCAGGCGGCCCCCAACGGCACCTGGCTGTCCCAGCCCCAGATCTGGTACTACGCCTCCCGGGGGGCGCTGAACGGGGTGATGGCCGACATCCGGAGCAGCGACTTCAAGGTGGTGTTCCTCGACGTCCGCAAGGTGTCGGAGGCGATGCAGCAGGAGGCGGCCCAGGCGGCGCGGCGCCAGGGACTGCTGCCGGTGGTGTGGGTGCAGTCGCCCCAGTACCGGGCCCTGGGGATCAGCGATCTGGTGCACGAAGCCCGCCACGGCGACGCGATCCAGGTGGACGACCACTTCTTCGCCCACTACTCCCTGGAGGACTTCTACCGGCTGCGCCGGCTGTACCCCAAACCCATCTTCTGCAGCATCCAGCCGTTCCAGGCCAGCCTGCTTCCCGCGGCGGGCTGCAACCAGCTCGATGTCCAGTGCTACAGCGCCAAGCAGTTCCAGCCGTGCCTCAAGCTGGCCGACCGGCTCGGCGCCGTGGTGAGTCTCTCCAGCGAGAACACCCTCAGGTACCGGAGCCAGCTGGGCGAGCGATCCTTCAACACCTTTCTCTGGCAGGGGCCCTGACGGGCGGAGGCTGATCCGGCGCCAGATAGGCGCCGATGGCGCGGAAGATGTCATCCGCCGCATTGCAGTAGCCACCGCTGGCGTCGAAGGCCTCTGCGTCGAAGGTGACCGCCACCGCAATGGCGATCTTGCGTGACGGCAGGTAGGCCATCACCCCGGCCTGCCCGGAGAACAGCGGGTTCTGCAGCAGCCAGGGGCCCGAGAGGACGATCCCGATCCCATAGGTGTAGAAGTCGCCGAGGGTGGCGCAGGTCGCACAGCCCTCGATCGGCCGGCCGAAGCCCCGCAGCGTCGGCGCGATCTGCAGCCTGTGGCTCTGCGGCGACAGCAGCCGTCCCGTGCCGATCGCCTCGGCGGAGGCGGCCATGTCGTGGATGGTGGTGAACTGCACCGCACCGCGGGTGATCGTCCACGACGGATTCCAGAAGGTCGACTCCTCGTAGAAGCGCGTGCCCGCCGGGATGCCGAGGGCCTGGCGCCGTTCCGACGAGAAGGCGTGCAGCACCGGCGGCGCGATCGCGGGCGTGCCGCCGGGGTCCCGCGTGTTGCGGAGCTTCAGGGGCCCGAAGATCCGCTCCTGCATCAGCACGGGCATCGTCTGGCCCGTGATGCGCTCCAGCGCCAGGCCCAGCAGGAGGTAGTTCGTGTGGGCGTAGTTCCAGCTCGTGCCGGGCTCGTACCAGAGCGTCTTCAGGTCCGCGTAGGCAAGCAGGTCCTGCACGGAGAACTGCTGGAACGGGTTCTCGAGCAGGGTCTTCTCGAAGGCGGCATTGCCGATCACGTAGTCGCGGTAGCCGGAGGTCATCCGGGCGAGCTGGCCGAGCGTGACCCGCTCCGCATTCGGGATCTCCGGCAGCCACTGCGCGAGCTTGTCGTCGAGGCTCACCCTGTTCTCGTCGACCAGCTGCAGCAGCAGCGTCGCCACATAGGAGATGGCGATCGCACCGTTGCGGACGTGCATGTGCTCGGTGGCGGGCACGCCCGTCATCGATTCGCCCATCGCCTCGGTGACCACCTCCTTGCCGTCGATCGTCACGCGCACGATCACCGCCCTGAGGTGGTCGTCGGCCATCCGCTGACGGACGATCCGCAGGATGCCGGCCGCCTGGGGCGAGGCCGCCGGCGGGGCCCCATCGGGGCTCCGGGCCTGGACGGGGCCCACGCCACCCAGGCAACCCGCCAGGAGGGCACCCAGGACCCGTCCTGCCTGTGGGGCGAACCAGCGACGACCCACACCGGCCCGGGCAACAAGAGGAAACGCTACGCGCCCTGGCGCCTGCCGCCCCCGGAGCGCTTCCTACCCTGGTCCCGGTTGCGAAGCGCCATGCCCAGCCCCCATGGCCTGCGTCGCTGACGCTGAACCTTTGCCGGCCGGACCTGCCGACTGCGCGGGTCGTCCCAGCACCAGCACGAGTTCACCCCGGGGTGAGCGATGGCGAGGGGCGGGCCGCTGTGGCCAACCGGGCCCTCGCCAACGACCGGCGCCACGGCGCCACGGGGCCACGGGGCCACCGTGTTTCGCACGAGCTCGCTTTCCCGGACCGCGGTGATCGTCAGCCACCGCCGCTCCTGTCCGCCGGCGGTGGCTGTCCCTCCAGGAAGGCGATCACCTCATCGCACCAGCGGATCCACTCCTGCTCGAACAGGATGCCCCGCCGCAGGGTGAGATGGCGGTACTGCTCCTGCAGCGGCAGGCCCGGATGGCTGCGGAACAGGGCGTCCTTCTCCTCGTAGGAGGCGAGCTGGCCGGCATGGACGGCGCGGCGGCGGCGCACCTCCGCCAGCAGCTGGGCGGGATCGGTGTAGGGGCCGCCCAGCACCTTCACCAGCAGGTCTTCGCGGATCGGGGTGGGCAGGGCGGGTTCGGCGGCCCAGTGGCGCAGTTCGTCCCGGCCCGCCTCGGTGATGGCATACACCTTGCGATCCGGCTTGCCCTGCTGGGGCACCACCTGGCAGCGGACCCAGCCGTTGGCCTCGATCCTCGCCAGCTCCCGGTAGATCTGCTGCTGGCTGGCGGTCCAGTAGCAGGCCATCGTCTCCTCGAACTGCTTGCTGATGTCGTAGCCGCTGGCGTCCTTCTCGCAGAGCACCGTGAGGATCGTGTGCGCCAGGGCCATGGCAGGGAGGGGACGTCACGTCGGCGTTGGAGCTGATCCTGACCCAGCCGCCGCTGGACCCGGTTGACCTACCCAACAAGTTGTGCATACACTTTGGCGCATACCCAATCTGTTGCATAGCAACTTGGGTCTCGCCGCCGCCCTCCCCCCATGGATTCCGCCACTGCGACGCCACCGGCGACGCCGCCAGCGCTGCTGAGCGCCCTGCGGCGGATCCGCTGGGGCCGGCCCGCCCCCTGGGGGCCGCCC
>NZ_JAYGHZ010000269.1:0-16422 GCF_034931285.1 Synechococcus sp. BA-120 BA3 | reverse complement strand
CAAAAAAGTGAACAATTTCCTAATCGGGATCAACACCAGTAGAGGATCTAGCAGTGTTGTCGCCAGGGCAGGGAGCGCTGTGGGAACCCAAACCACGTTTCCTTTCGGGGTCGAACCTCCAAAGATGTCATCGGTCATGGCCCGGCCTCCCCAAATTCAGTCTGACCATGGGCTTTGGATTTGGCCGTGGGTGTTTCGGACGCGAGGGCGTGCAGAGCTGTACTGGTACGTTTCCTCAAAGGTGAGGGTGCGGCGGTCGATCGTGGTGTGGTGCTCCACGTCGTGGTGCTGGTCCGGATGCAGCACCAACGGAGGCTTCTGGGCCGCGATGCCCGGAAGCCGCTGGCTGGTCGGGGCATGGCCCATGGCCACCTCATCGCCGTCGTTGTCGGAGAGATGGAAGTTGTTGGATTCCTTTTCCAGAAAGGTGATCCGGTCGCGGGAGGTCTTCACCGGCAGGGTCTGGCCGTCGGCGAAGCGCACCCGATCGTCCCCCCGCCCCACATCAACCCGGAAGTCGATCTGTCCGGTGGGATCGTCCCGGTGCCGGCAGATCATTGACTGGGGGCCCAGGGGATCCCAGCGGCTCAGGGCCAGGCCCAGCAGGCCACAGCCGGCGACGACTGCCAGGACCGAAGTGAGGTTGACTCGGCCCTTCCGTTCGGGGGTGTGCTGCATCACTGCGTCAAGGATGCAGTGGATGGACCGTACTCCTGGCAGCTCCGCGGCTGGCTGGACTTCTAGGCGGGCTGGAGCTCCCGGGTGGCTTCGCGCGATCCCTCGGGCGGTTCCGGGGGCAGCGCGGCGAGCTGGTCCTGGATCTCGCGGGTCACCACACCCCGGTATTCCTGGAAATGCTCGTTGTGGGCGAGGGTGACCAGGAACTGCTCCAGGTTGTTGGGGTTGCGGCGGGCGATGGTGAACAGGGAACGCCAGAAGCGACCGCGGGTGTCCCGCTTCAGGCCCTGACGCCAGATCACGATCAGCAGGGCACGGACATCGGTCCAGCTGGGCAGGCTGGCCTTGCCGAAGGCCGCCGCCGGCACGTACTGCTGCCAGCGGGGCTGACCCATCTTCAGGTAGTAGTGCGTGACCCGGTCGATGTAGGCGTTCGGCTCGTAGAGGCGGCAGAAGGCGTCGACGTACTCGTTGGCGATCTGGCGGATCGGCCGGGTGGGCACGAAGTTGAGCAGGTTGGTCTGGTTGACGCCCTTGGCGTCGGTCTTCTCCTGGACCAGTCGGCCTTCCTTCTCGAGGCGATGCCAGAGGCCGGTGTTGGGCAGGGCCTGCAGCATGCCCATCATCGCGGCGGGGATGCCGGTGCGGCTGACGAATTCGACGATGCGATCGCCGGCACCCTGCTTCTCGCCGTCGAAGCCGATGATGAAGCCGGCCATGACCCGGATGCCGTAGGAGGTGATCCGGTCCACCGATTCCTCCAGGGAGCTGCGGGTGTTCTGCAGCTTGCGGGCCGTTTCGAGACTGGCCTCGTCGGGGGTCTCGATGCCGAGGAAGACGCTGTCGAAGCGCGCCTCAGCCATCATCAGCATCATCTCCTCATCGGAGGCGAGGTCCACCGAGGCCTCGGTGGCGAAGCTGAAGGGGTAGCCGTGGGCGATCTGCCAGCGCTTGATCTCCGGCAGCAGCAACTTGGCGTTGCGCTTGTTGCCGATGAAGTTGTCGTCGACCAGGAAAATCGAGCGGCGCCAGCCGAGGTCGAAGAGGTACTGGAGCTCCGCCACCAGCTGCTCGGGGGTCTTGGTGCGGGGTTTACGCCCGTACAGGACGATGATGTCGCAGAACTCGCACTGGAACGGGCAGCCGCGCGAGAACTGCACCGACATCGAGTCGTAGGCCTCCAGCTCGAGCAGATCAAAGCGGGGGATGGGGGTGCCGGTGACGTCGGGCTTCTCCCCTTCGGCACTGAAACGACCCTGGCGTTCGCCGCGCTCGATCGCCTCGATGAACATCGGCAGGGTGATCTCCCCTTCATCAAGCACCTTGAAATCGGCCAGCTGCAGCTCAGGGGCGTCCGGGGTGGAGCTGGCGAAGGGGCCGCCCACCGCCACCGGCAGGCCCCGCTGCTTGGCCTTGGCGATCTGGGCGGCCATGTCGGCCTTCTGGACGATCATCCCGGAGATCACCACCAGCTCCGCCCAGTTCCACTCGGCTTCGGTCACCTCGCGGACGTTGCGGTCGACCAGCTTCATCTCCCAGGTCTGGGGCAGCAGGGCCGCGACGGTGACCATCCCGAGGGGCGGAAGGAGAACCTTGCGGTTGACCAGCTCGAGAATCTTTTCGTAGCTCCAGAACGTCTTCGGGAACTCGGGATAGATGAAGAGGGTGCGCATGCTGCTGGTGCTTGGTGGATAGTCCGTGGGCGATAGCGCGGCTGCGGCAGGGGCTCGGGCTGGTTCCGCTGCGCCGCAACCCTAGGCGGTTTCGGTAAATCTCCGATGGTTCTACCCCCTCCTCCCCTGGCCTGGGTCCGGAAGGGGGCGGATCCTCTGCTGTAATGATGGCCACTCCTTGCAGCAGCGTCCGTGGGTGTGGTGATCTATCTGGCGCTCGTCGGCGGCGGGCTGACCGCCGCGTTCCTGGCCACCGTCGTGCTCAAGGGCATCAGGCTGATCTGAGCCGCAGCGCTCCTTTCCGCCCCAGCTCCAGCACGCCCACCACCAGCCCCAGGCCGCCGAGCAGGGCGAAGGTGGCGGGCAGCCCCATGGTCATCGCCAGGCCGGCGGCCACCAGGCCGCTGATGCCACCGCCCCCCAGAAAGGCGATCTGCCCCAGGCCGGCCATACGGCCGCGCAGGGCCATTGGCGCCCCGACCTGGAGGATCAGGTTCGATCCAGCCAGCAGTCCGGCGGTGCCGGCGCCCAGCAGCAGCGCCATCGTCAGGGCGGCCGGCCCCCCGGACACCGACGCCATTCCCAGCTGGGCCACGGCCACGGCCACGGCACAGCCACCCAGCAGCAGCGCCGGCCGTTCACTGAGGGCGCGGCTGTTGCGCTGCAGCACCAGCCCGCCGACGATGCTGCCGGCCGCCAGCACGCTGGTGAACAGGCCGAGGGCCTGCGGCGACGGCCCGACCACCTCGGCGGCGATCAGGGGGGCCAGGCCTGGATGGAAGAAGCCCACCAGGCAGGCCACGGTGGTGAAGCGCAGCACGTGGCGCAGGGTCGGTCCGCAGCCCCGCCAGGCGGCCCCGAGGCTGGCGCCAGCTCCCCCGGCGCTGCGCTGCTCCAGCTCACGGTGGGGCCTCAGCAGCCAGATCACGGTGGCGATCGGCACCAGGTAGGAGGCCGCATCGATCGCCAGGGCCATGGCGGGCCCCGAGAGGGCCACCAGCCAGCCCCCCAGGGGAGGGCCCACCAGCTTGCCGACGTTGAACACCACCGAGAAGCTGGCCAGATAGGGGGCCACCTGCTCCGGCCGTTCCACCAGCAGCGAGCAGTACTTGCTGCGGGCCGTCAGCTCGAAGGAACTGGAGACGCCCACCACCAGGGTGCTCAGCAACAGCAGCACCACCTGGCCCACTCCCTGGAGCAGGGGAATGGCCAGGGCCCCCAGGGCCGCCCCGGCGAAGAGGCCCCACTGGGAGCGGATCAGCACCCGCTCGCAGCCCAGCCGATCGGTGAGCACCCCCGCCCGGCCGCTGACCACCAGGCTCGGCAGCGCCAGGGCGGCGAAGTGCAGGGCGAGCAGCAGCGGATTGCCGGTGCCGGCCATCAGGATCCAGCCCTTGGCCGTCAGCCCGGCGAAGGAACCGGTGGTGCTGAGGCCGGAGGCGAGCAGGAACAGGGGGCGCTGGTGCCGCTGCAGCCAGCCGCTTCCGTCGCCGGGACTCAAGCCCGGCCCCGCGTCGCCGCCAGGGCGTCGCTCACCATGGCGCCGGCCCCCACCACCTCGCCGCGCAGGTCATAGGTGTCGGCGGCCGTGATCCGCACCGGCACCATCGTGCCCGGAGCGGCGCACAGGCCCCCCTCGCCGGGGCTCACGTGCACCTCCCCGTCCACGTCGGGGGCGAAGCGTGCGCAGCGGCCCAGCATCGCGCCGCTGGTGGGGTTGTCCTGCTCGATCAGCACGTCCACGATCCGGCCCACCCAGGTGCCGTTGCGCTCGGCGGCGATCGGCTGCTGCAGGGCCATCAGCCGGTCCCGCCGCTCGCTGGCGATCTCGGCGGGCACGGGATCCGGCAGGTCGGCGGCGGCGGTGCCGTCCTCCGGCGAGAAGGTGAACACCCCAACATGGTCGAAGCGCTGCTCGGCCACGAACGCCAGCAGATGCTCGAAGTGCTCCTCGGTCTCCCCGGGAAAGCCGACGATGAAGGTGGTGCGCAGCACGGCGTCGGGCAGCTGGTCGCGGATGCGCTGCAGCAGGGCGCCGTTGACCCCGGTCTGCCAGGGACGGTTCATGGCCCGCAGCACCTCCGGGTGGCTGTGCTGCAGGGGGAGATCCAGGTAGGGCAGCACGTTGGGGACGTCCCGGTAGGCGGCCAGGACGGTCTCGGTCAGACCGGTGGGGTAGGCGTAGTGGACCCGGATCCAGGGGATCTCCACCTCCCCCAGGGCCCGCAGCAGGTCGTTGAGGCGGGGCCTGCCGTAGAGATCCAGCCCGTAGTTGGTGGTGATCTGGCTGATCAGGATCAGCTCCTTCACCCCCTGCTCCGCCAGCTGGCGGGCCTCCGCCACGATCGATTCGATCGGGCGGGAGCGCTGGTCGCCCCGCAGCCGGGGAATGATGCAGAAGGCGCAGCGGTAGTCGCAGCCTTCGGCCACCTTCAGATAGGCCACCGCCTCGGAGGTGGTGCGGTACCGGGGCAGGTGCTCGTCGCCAACGAAAGTGGGCACCGGACTCACCCGGTTGACCCGCTCGCCGGCCTCCACCCGCTCCAGCACCTCGACGATGTGCTGGTAGTCGCCGGTGCCGACGATGGCCCGGGCCTCCGGCAGCGAATCGAGAAGCTCCTGCTGGAAATGCTGGGCCAGGCAGCCGGCGATGATCAGTTCCTTGCCCTGTTCCGCCAGTTCCACCAGGGTGCGGACCGATTCGGCGCGGGCGTCCTGGATGAAGCTGCAGGTGTTGACCACCACCACCCGGGCGTCGCTCTCATCGGCGCTCACCCCGTAGCCCGCCTCGGCCAGCAGGCCGAGCATGTGCTCGGTGTCCACCCGGTTCTTCTCGCAACCCAGATGGGTGAAGGCCACGGTGGGCCGTTCTCGGCCGGGCTGGGGGGGCATGGTGCTGTGGGCGGAAGGGGGGACGGGCCTGCGGCCCGCTGGGGACGGGCGGCCAACGCCGATCTCCACCCTATGCAAGCCCCCGCGGCTGCGAGAATCGCGGTGTGATTCGTCGGTCCCCGTGACTTCCACTCGCCTCGCCAGTCGCCTCACGAGCCGCCGCCGTCCCGAGCCGGGTCGCCGCTGGGCGCGGGTGGTGATGGCCGTTCTGGCCACCATCGGCGTGATCGATACCGCCTCGATCACCCTCAACCGCTGGGGTGTGATCGGCAACCTCAGCTGCCCCGGCGGTGCCGAGGGCTGCGACAAGGTCCTCAACAGCCCCTGGGGGACGGTCTTCGGCCAGCCCCTGTCCCTGTTCGGCTTCCTGGCCTACGGAGCGGTGCTGGTGATGGCGGTGCTGCCGCTGCTGCTCAAGGGCGAGGCCCGCACGTCCGTGAACGGTCTCAGCTGGTGGGGCCTGTTCCTGTTCAGCGCCGGCATGGCGATCTTCAGCCTCGTCCTGGTGGGGGTGATGGCCTTCCAGATCAAGGCCTTCTGCACCTTCTGTCTGATGTCGGCCGCGATCAGCCTGACGCTGTTCGTGCTCAGTCTGATCGGTGGGGAATGGGAGGACACCGGTGCCCTGCTGTTCCGCGGTGTGCTCACGGTGCTGGCCGTCGGCCTGATCGGCCTCGGCTGGGCCACCTCCCTCAACCGGCCCGAGTCGGCCACCGGCCCGGGGATGGCGATTCCGGTCACCACCGCCAGCACCCCGGCCACGATCGCCCTCGCTGACCACCTCACCGCCACCGGCGCGGTGATGTACTCGGCCTACTGGTGCCCCCACTGCCACGACCAGAAGCAGCTCTTCGGCAAGGAGGCCAGCGCCAAACTCAAGATCATCGAATGCGCCCCCGACGGTCAGAACAATCAGGCTGCCCTCTGCGCCAGCAAGAACATCCAGGGATTCCCCACCTGGGAGATCAAGGGCCAGCTCGATTCCGGCCAGAAGACCCTCGCCCAGCTGGCCGCCTTGAGCGGCTACAAGGGCGCGATCGCCAACTGAGCCGCCCTCAGTCCCGAGCCTGTCCCTTCACGCCTGCCCCACCGGGGTGGTGAAGGGTGAGCGCCCCCGCAGCTGCACCGTGTGGTGCCGCCAGAACGGCTGGGGCGCCGGGGCATCGGTACGGTGATGGCCGCCGCGGCTCTCGGTCCGGAAGGCGGCGGCCTCCATCAGCAGCTCCGCCAGCACCAGCCGCTGGCGCAGATCCTGCAGCAGCAGCAGACGGCGGCTCTGGTCCGGCGTCAGGGCCAGTTCCTGGTGGTGGGGCAGATCGTGGGCCCGGCGCAGCAGGGGGGAGCGTTCATGGCCCGAGCGCTCGCTGCGCACCCGCCGCAGAGCGCCGATGAGATCGACGCCCCGGCGCTCCACGCCGGCCACCTGCCAGCAGAGGCGGCGCAGGTCGGCGATCGCCGCGATCAGGGTGGCCTCATCGGGGCCCGTGCCCGCTTCGGCCGCGCTCAGGGCCGCGGCCTCACAGGGGGCACCGAGGGGCTCCGTCGGCAGCGGGCTGGGCCGCAGATGGCGCAGGCGGCGGGCGAAGACCAGACATTCCATCAGGGAGTTGCTGGCCAGCCGGTTGGCCCCGTGCACCCCGGTGCTGGCCACTTCCCCCACCGCGTACAGGCCCCCCAGGCTGGTGGCGGCCTCCAGATCGGTGCCGATGCCGCCCATCCAGTAGTGGGCGGCCGGGGCCACCGGAATCGGGGCGTCGCCGGGGGCCAGCCCCAGCTCCCGGCAGCGGCGCAGGATGGTGGGGAACTGGCGTTCCAGCTTTTCGCGACCCACCGGCCGCAGGTCGAGCCACAGGTGGGTGACCCCCTGCTCGGCCATGCAGCGGGCCAGGGCACGGCTCACCTGGTCCCGCGGCGCCAGATCGCCCCCCTCCAGCCGGGCCACCGGCGAGCGACCGGCGTCGTCGAAGAGCCGGGCCCCCTCCCCCCGCACCGCCTCGCTGATCAGGAAGTGGGGGGCGTCCGGCAGCATCAGCGCCGTGGGATGAAACTGCACGAATTCAAGGTCCCGCACCCGGGCGCCGGCGCTCCAGGCCATGGCGACGCCGTCGCCGCTGGCCTGGGCCGGGTTGGTGGTGTGGGCGAACAGATGGCCGCCGCCGCCGCTGGCCAGCACCACCGCACCGGCCCGCAGCCAGCGCAGCCGGTGGCCTTCCAGCACCTGCAGCCCGAGGCACTGGCCGTTCTCCACCCACAGCTGCAGGGCGGGGATGCCCTTGCGCTGCACCAGGCCGGGCCGGCGCCGCACCTCCCGCTCCAGGGCATCCACCAGGGCCCCCCCGGTACGGTCCTGGGCGTGGAGCACGCGGCGGTGGCTGTGGGCCGCTTCCAGGGTGGTGCTCAGGCCCTGGGGCGTGCGATCGAAGTCCATGCCCAGCTGCACGAGCCGCTCGACGCAGGCCGGCGCCTCCCGCACCAGCACCTCGACCGCGGCCGGATCGCAGAGCCCGGCGCCGGCCTTGAGGGTGTCGGTGATGTGGCTGGAGAAGCTGTCGTCGGCTCCGGTCACCGCGGCGATGCCCCCCTGGGCCCAGCGGCTGGCCGACGGGGGGGAGCTGGACTTGCTCAGCAGCAGCACGCGCAGCTGGGGGGGCAGCTCCAGGCAGGTCATCAGACCCGCGGCACCACTGCCGACCACCACCACGTCCCAGTGGGGTGCCATGCGCGGATCCGGCTCATCCAAGCGGCTGGTTCACCCCGTCGCACCGTGCCTTCTGCAGCCGAGCCTATGGGACGGCCCGCGGCGGCCCTGCGGCCACAAAAAAACCGCCGGGGTGACGGCGGTTGGTGACGACGGTTCCTGAGGGGGCTGGAAAGGCCTCCGGCCGGAGGATCAGCGGTAGACGCCGTCGTTGATGCGATCGAAGCCTTCGTTGAGGGCGATCGCCGGCGGGGTCACGGTGAAGTTGTCCTTGTACTTGTTGAACAGCTCCCGCTGGCGGTCGGTCAGGTCCAGCTCCAGGACGTCGTCGACGCTGTCATAGGGGCCACCGAGGACGATCTTGCCGGCCAGGGTCGGGTACATGCCGGGGTACTGCTGGAACCGGCGCACCGAAGCGTTGTTGAGATCCACCTTGCCGACGCTCTCGGCGAGCTTGTCGTCGATCTCGTTGCGACGTTCCGCGGCGAAGGCGGCACCGGGCAGAAGCAGGGTCACGAGCAGACCGGCCAGGACCACACCACTCATCAACCAGGCAAGCAGCCGCTTCATCACGACACTCCTTAGGGGGATAGAACCAGGGGACCCTGGCAGGGCCAGGGGGGTGATCTGCAGATCACCCCAGCAACGTTACAGAAGGCCCCGGGGTCTCCCTGCGCCGGCGGGCGCGCTTTTGCAGTTCTTCAGATCAGGCCGCTCAGGCGCGGGGCCAGCAGGGCCGCCCCGAGGAAGAGGGCGTCAACGGCCAGGGTGGTGCCCACGGCCGCGGCCGCCACCCTCCAGGACCCACCCAGCGACCAGAGGCGGCGGCAGAGGACCACCAGCAGGCCCGCCGCCAGGCCGATCAGGGCCAGGGGCCAGGGCTGCAGCACCTGCAGGGCGGCGTCCTGGAGCAGCAGGGGGGCCTCGGTCAGGGGGGCGTTGAGCACCCGGGGCCAGAGGTCCATGAGGCCGGCGGCCGCCATCACGCCATCGGTGCTGGCGGTGCCGAGCAGGGAGGCCAGATAGAAGGCGCCCGCCAGGCGCCAGCGGCCGCCGAGGCCCGCCACCGCCAGGGGCAGGGCGAAGGCCTCGATCGGCAGATGCATCACCGGATGGAGCCGGAACCAACCCCAGAAGAGGCAGCCGCCCAGCCAGCTGCCGCAGAAGCCCACCAGCAGGACGCCCAGCTGCGGCCACGACCCCTGGCCCCGGCGTTCCAGCAGCAGGGCGAAGGCCATCAGGGGGATGGTGAACAGGGTCGCCGCCACAGGTGCGGCGCGCACCCAGGGGGCCTGCAGGAACACGGGCACGGCGACCAGCAGGGCGGCCGCCAGCGGCAGCACCCAGGCGGCCGAAAGCGTGCCGAGCCGCAGGACCGGAAGGGCCTCGGAACGGACGGAAAGGGTGGGCGGAACCCCGAGCACCTGGTTGTGAAGAAAGTTGTGCAACCTTAAGGGGGTGGAGGGGTGCTTCCGTGACCCGTCCCGCCATAGGGTCAGCCGCAGTATCGGCTTCCCCCATGCCGCTGGTCGCCACGGCCGCCGCCCTGCCCCTGGCCGAGGCCTGCTGGCACGCCTTTGTTCTGGGGGTCGTGCAGGGACTGACGGAGTTCCTGCCGATCAGCAGCACGGCCCACCTCAAGGTGGTCCCGGTGTTGCTGGGATGGGGTGATCCCGGGGTGGCCTTCACCGCCGTGATCCAGCTCGGCAGCATCGCTGCGGTGCTCGGCTATTTCCGCAAGGATCTGGCCGAGGTGGGTGCGGGGGTGGCCCGGGCCTTCCGCCATGGCCAGTGGAACGACCCGCCGGCCCGGCTGGGGGTGGCCATCGTGCTGGGCACGGTGCCGATCCTGCTGGCGGGCCTGGGGATCAAGGTGCTGCTTCCCGGTTACGAGACCTCCCCCCTGCGCAGCCTGACCTCGATCGCCATCGTCTCGATCGTGATGGCCCTGCTGCTGGCCATGGCCGAGCTGGTGGGCCGCCGCCGCCGCCTGCTGGAGGCCGTCACCCCCCGCGACGGGCTGCTGGTGGGGCTGGCCCAGGCCCTGGCCCTGATCCCCGGAGTGTCCCGCTCGGGCAGCACCCTGACGGCCTCGCTCTTCGATGGCTGGCAGCGTTCCGACGCCGCCCGCTTCTCCTTCCTGCTGGGCATTCCCGCCATCACCCTGGCCGGACTTGTCGAGCTCCGGGCGGCCTTCGGCTCGGTCGAGACCGGTGGCGTGATTCCGATGCTGGTGGGTATCGCGGCGGCGGCGGTGGTCTCCTGGCTGGCGATCGCCTGGCTGCTGCGCTTCCTGCAGCAGAACAGCACCTGGATCTTCGTCGGCTACCGGCTGCTGTTCGGCCTGGTGATCCTGCTGGGCTTCAGGGGGCTGGAGGCTGCCACCCCCTGAAGGGGCGGGACCGCCACACTGGAGCCAACGTCCCCTCGCCCCGCCGTCACCACCCGTGTGGAAGGAGCCCTCCGCAGCCCTCGCCGGGCCCACCGCCCTCGCCGGGCCCGTCACCCAGCCCCGGCCCGCCCTTGTGGCCACGGTGGAGCCGGGTTCGATCGCCGAGGAGCTCGGGTTCCAGCCGGGTGACCGCCTGCGCAGCATCAACGGCATCCGCCCGCGGGATCTGATCGACGTCCAGGTGCTGCAGGGGGAGGAGGAGCTGGTGCTCGAGGTGGAAGACCCCGACGGCACCCTCCACGTGGTGGAGCTGGAGAAGGACCTGGACGAGGGGCTGGGGCTGGGCTTCAGCGAGGCCCTGTTCGACGGTCTGCGCCAGTGCAACAACCACTGCCCCTTCTGCTTCATCGATCAGCAGCCGCCGGGACGCCGCGACAGCCTTTACCTCAAGGACGACGACTACCGGCTCAGCTTTCTCTACGGCTCCTATCTCACCCTCACCAACCTGACGGCGGCCGACTGGAGCCGGATCGAGGAGCAGCGCCTCTCGCCCCTGTTCGTGTCGGTCCATGCCACCGATCCGGAGCTGCGCAGCCGCCTGCTGGTCAACCCACGGGCCGCCCTGCTGCTCGAGCAGCTGGCCTGGTTCGCCGAGCGGCGCCTCCAGATCCACGCCCAGGTGGTGGTCTGCCCGGGGCTCAACGACGGTGAGGCCCTGGAGCGCACCCTCACCGACCTGGCGCGGTTCGCCGGCGGACCCTGGCCCGCCGTCCTCTCCACCGCCGTGGTGCCGGTGGGTCTGACGCGCTTCCGCCCGGCCGGCGATGCCCTCCGGCCGGTCGATCGCGAGGTGGCCCTCGAGGTGATCGCCCGGGTGGAGCGCCTTCAGCCCGCCTTCCAGGTCCGCACCGGCAGCCGTTTCGCCTGGCTGTCCGATGAGTGGTTCCTGATCGCCGGCCGGCCCCTGCCGCCGCGGGCCAGCTACGAGGATCTGCCCCAGCAGGAGAACGGTGTCGGCAGCATCCGCGCCTTTCTGGAGGACCTGGAAGGCGCCACCCGGGAGCTTCCCGCCGGCATCGCCGCCCCGCGCCGCTGCAGCTGGGTGGTGGGCCGCCTCGTGGCCGAGGCCCTGCAGCCGGTGGTGGAGCGGCTCAACCGGGTCGAGGGGCTGGAGTTGGTCCTCCATGGACTGCCCAGCCCCTACTGGGGCCAGGAGCAGGTGGTCACCGGGCTGCTCACGGGTTCCGACCTGATCGAGGGCCTCCGCGGCCGCGACCTGGGGCAGGAACTGCTGCTGCCGCGGGTGATGCTGCGGGAGGGGGAGGAGGTGTTTCTCGACGACACCACCCTCGCCGATCTGCGCCGACAACTGCCTGTGCCGGTCCGATTGCTGGGGGGTGCGGACGATCTGGTGGCCGCCTGCCTCGGCACCCCACGGGGAGGTGCTTAAGCTCTGGCTGAAGCGAACGGTCCAACGTGAGGCGCCAACCACTCCTGCTTGCGGCACTGGTGGTGCTCCCGTCGTTCGGCCTCCAGGCGCTGCCGGCGCGGTCCCAGTCCGAGCCAACCCCTGCCACTGCCGCTCCTGCGGCCCCCCAGGCCCTGCCACTGGCCCCTGAAGTCAAGGGTCCCAGGCCCAAGTCCAACCCCGCGGTGCTGGCGCCCGCTGCCAAGGAGCTGCCCCCGGCTCTCCAGGACCTGGTGGCCCCCAACCCCCTGGCCCTGCCGGTCAAGCCCTCCCAGGTGCGTATCCGGGAGCTCCGCCCCCTGGGGCTGGCCGATGTGGAAACCCTGGTCGAGGTCAACAACCCTGAGCTCAAGGCGATCGCCAGCCAGGTGGAGCAGGCCCAGTCGGCCCTGCGGGCCCAGATCGCCCTCTGGTACCCCACGATCCAGCTCAACGCCAACAGCCTGCCCACCTACACCGGCGGCCAGCAGTTCAGCAGCGCCTTCACCGGCACCGGTCAGCAGCCCGGCAACACGATCACCAGCATCTGGCGGATGTCGGCCGTGCTCCAGGCGAGCTGGGGCCTGATCAACCCGACGCGCACCCCGCAGATCGCCGCCGCCCGTGACCGCTTCGAGCAGGCCAAGAACCAGTACCTGATCGGCCTGCGGGCGCGTCGTCTGGAGGCGGCCGAGGCCTTTTTTGATCTGCAGGTCTCCGATGAGACGGTCCGCATCGGCCAGGAGTCGGTGCGCTCGTCGCTGGTGAGCCTCCGGGACGCCAAGGCCCGCTTCCAGGCCGGTGTGGCCACCAAGCTGGAGGTGCTGGAGGCCGAAACCCAGCTGGCCCGCGACCAGCAGGTGCTCACCCAGGGTCTGTCCGACCAGGCGATCGCCCGCCGTGCCCTGGCCGCCCTGCTCGACCTGCCCCAGGACGTCACCCCCACCTCGAAGGAACCGTCGCGGGTGGTGGGTTCCTGGCTGCCGTCGCTGCAGGAAAGCATCATCGCCGCCTACGCCTTCCGCGAGGAGCTCGACAACGTCCTGCTCAACATCTCGATCGCCAACAGCGAGGCGAACGCGGCCCTGGGCGCGGCCCAGCCGTTCCTGAACATCGCCTACAGCCTCACCGGCGGCCGCACCCGGGGGGTTCAGTTCGCCAACCGCAGCACCCCCGGCGTCAACTTCGGCAACGAGGGCTGGTCGGTGGAGAACACGGTGGGTCTCAACCTCAGCTGGACGATCTTCGACGGCGGCGCCGCCCGGGCCAACTACCGCCGTCAGAAACAGGTGGCCCAGCAGAACAGCTTCGAGTTCGCCCAGCAGCGCGATGCGATCCGCCAGCAGGTGGAAACGAACTTCTACGAGCTGGAGAAGAACAACCGCAATATCACCACCACCTCCCGCGAGGTGATCTCCACCAGGGAATCGCTGCGGCTGGCCCGGCTGCGCTTCCAGGCCGGCGTCACCACCCAGCGGGAGGTGGTCGACACCCAGCGCGACCTCACCCAGGCGGAAGTGCGCTGGTCGACGGCCATCTCCGATTACAACAAGGCCCTGGCCCGCCTGCGGCGCTTCACCGGCCTCGACCAGGTCGGCCTCTGCCAGCGCCAGGCTCTGCCGGCCACCAGCCCGCGGGCGGCCGGCACCTCCGAGATCCCCGTGGAGCCCCAGCCCCTGATCCCGGCCTGCCGGGCGGGCAGCCCCGCCGGGTCCCAGCCGATGCCGCCGGGGTCCTGACGCCCGTTGTCATCACCCCTCCGCCCCGGCCTGACCCTTCCCGCCACGGTGCGCCTGGGTCTTTTCCAGGGTTGCCTGGGCTGCCTGGCCGTGATCTTCTCGGGGCTGCTCAACCGGATCATGCTCAGTGAACTGGGCTTCCCCGGACTGCTGGTGGGTGGCGCCCTGGCCTTCGAGCAGTTCGTGGCCCCTTCCCGGGTGCTGTTCGGCCAGATCTCCGATGCCCACCCCCTGGCCTCCCGCCACCGGGTCCCCTACGTCCTGCTCGGCACGGCGGCCTTCTGTCTGCTGGCCGTGCTGTCGGTGCCGGTGATCTTCCGGGTGGGGCGCCTGCTGGAGGACGGCGTCCAGCCCGGCCTCGCCTTCGGCATCGCGGCCCTCTGCGGTCTGTTCGCCCTCTACGGCCTGGCCATTTCCCTGGCCACCACCCCCTACCTCGCCCTGGTGATCGACCGCACCAGCGAACAGGAGCGGCCCCGGGCGGTGGGCATCATCTGGTGCATGCTCACGGTGGGCATCGTCATCGGCGCGGTGTCCATCGGTGTGAGCCTGCGCTCCCTGGATGGGGTCAGCGATCCGGTGGTGCTGGAGGCGACGCTCTCCCGCTTCATGGCCTCGGTGGCCGGTGTCGTGATGCTGCTCACGGTGGTCGCCACCTGGGGGATGGAGTCCCCCCTGCGGGAGCGCAGCGACGGGACGCTGGTGCCGCGGGAGGATGCCATCGGCCTGCGCCAGTCCTGGGGCCTGATCACCTCCAGCCGTCAGGTGCTGATCTTCTTCTCCTTCCTGATCCTGTTCACCCTGGCCCTGTTCCTGCAGGATCCGGTGCTCGAGAGCTACGGCGCCCAGGTGTTCGCCATGCCGATCGCCGCCACCGCCCAGCTCAACGCCTTCTGGGGCGTCGGCACCCTCGTCGGCCTGCTGGTCGCGGGGCTCTGGGTGGTGCCCCGGCTCGGGAAGATGGCCACCGCCCGCCTCGGCTGCCAGCTGATCGCCCTGTCCCTGCTGCTGCTGCTCGTCGCGGGCCTGACGGCCCGGATCCCCTTCCTGCAGGCCGTGATGGTGCTGTTCGGACTGGCGGCCGGCATCGGCACCAACAGCGCCCTCTGCCTGATGCTCGACCTCACCCTCCCCCAGGCCGCCGGCACCTTCGTCGGTGTCTGGGGCCTGGCCCAGGCCCTGTCCCGGGCGATCGGCAAGCTCCTGGGCGGCGGCCTGTACGACATCGGCCGGGCCCTGCCACTGGGGGATGGTCCCTACGGACCCTTCGCCCTGGTGCTGGGCGTCGAGTTGCTGGTGGCCCTGGCGGCCCTGCTGCTGCTGGGGTATGTCAACGTGCGCCAGTTCCGGGAGGACACCTCCCGCAGCCTCAGCCAGGTGATGGAGATGGAAATGGGATGAAGGTCCTCACCCCGCACCCCCTCGATTCCCGTCTGGAGTCCCTGCTCGACCGGGTCGCCGAGCGCCAGCGGGCCGACTTCGGCCACAGCCAGCCGGATCTCAAGGCGGATGGCTCCTTCATCACGGCCTGTGATCGCTGGAGCGACGCCACCCTCGTGGAGGGACTGGCCGAGCTGTTCCCCGGGGAGGGGGTCCTGAGCGAGGAGGGCCGCCAGCAGGTTCCCGCCACGCCGGCCTACTGGGTGGTGGATCCCCTCGATGGCACCACCAATTTCGCAGCCGGCATCCCCTACTGGGCGATCTCGATGGCGCGCTTCGAGGCCGGTGTGCCGGTCCTGGCGATCCTCGATGTGCCGCCGCTGCGGCAACGGATCGTGGCCATTCGGGGGGAAGGGGCCTGGCGCAACGGCAAGCCCATCCCACCACCCGCCCTGCAGCTCCACAACGCCGGCTGCGCCTCGCTCTGCAGCCGCTCGATCCGGGTGCTGCAGAAGCTGCCCCACCGTCCGTTCCCCGGCAAGATCCGGCTGCTGGGGGTCGCCAGTCTCAATCTGGTGTCGGTGGCCATGGGGCAGACCATGGCGGCATTGGAAGCCACTCCGAAGATCTGGGACCTGGCGGCAGCCTGGCTGGTGCTCGAGGAACTGGGCTGTCCGCTGCGCTGGCTGGGGGCGAGCCCCCGGGGGCTGCAGCCCGGCCAGGACCTGGCCCAGACGGATTTCCCGGTGCTCGTGGCCAACCGCCAGGAGACGCTGGAGCGGTTCATGCCGTGGGCGGAAGCCCTGGAGACCGAGCATCCCGCGAAGCACGTGATATGATTTTGGACTGCGCCCCAGAGAGCGAGAGCTCGAGCGGGGAGCAGGCTTACGGGATCGAGAGGCGCGAGCCGACGGTGTTGTAAGTTTTCTGAGTCGCCGGGAGGCGACGCGCCGCGAGAGCCCCGGAAGGGGTGGAGCGGTCGAACCTGGACAACCAAAAAAGTTTAGGAACTGACGCTTCCACTGCGTCGGTTGCTGCGGAAGGGGAGTATCAGTTGCGCGAGAGTGTAGGTGGTTGCCCTGGAAGCGCCTGTGTCCTTCGCTACTGCGGAGGGGAGCCGTCCTGGAAGGGATGGGCAGAGCGGGATTCTCTGAGAGGGGGAGCGACTGACGAAGAGCGGTGGAGGTGTGAGGTCCCGTCAAAAGAAAGAAGCGACGGGTTGAAGCGATCAAGAAGCCGAGGAGCGTTCTCACGATGCCCCGAGGTTTGGAGCGGCGCCATTGGATGGGAGTGATCCCGTGTTTGGTGGAAGGCCCTTTGGTTGGTCAACCGGTTGCGAACCGGATCTGAGATTCGGGAAAGTCACGTGTCGTGTCCTGGTGCTGCCCGCAAGGGGAGCGAGGTTCTCTGAAAGGGGAGCCAACCGGAAAGCGATGGGTGCACTCTTTGAACCCAACGCGAGAGCGTTGGTGGCCCAGACATTGTCGTAGACGCCAGTCTGCGGGGATGGGGAAGGCAAATCC
>NZ_JAYGHZ010000268.1:0-16580 GCF_034931285.1 Synechococcus sp. BA-120 BA3 | reverse complement strand
ATCCCAATGGACTGATGAGCAAGACCAACCGGCGCCGGCTACGGCGTCAACAAGCCGGGGCTACAGCCTCACAGGGTGGGCCAGATTTCATGTCGCCGGAGGACCAATTCCGGATGTCGCTTGACACCAGCTGCACCAAGGCCTACCGCCCCTTCGGGAGCACCAGGTCGCGGGTTCGAATCCTGTCGCCCCGATTGACTTTTCAGGGACTGGCACGACCGCGTACGACAGGAGAGACCTTTCGTCCTCCGTCGTAAACCCGGGGTGGCCGTGAATCAGTGGGGGGCTGCCCCGAGTTCAGTAGGTCGTTCCCCCATCCATCGCTCAACCCATGGCACCGTGCTGCGTTGCCGCAACCCCCGAGCCCTCGTCATCCGCACCGTCGTCTCCCGCTCTTGCTGTCGTGATGGCACCGCGGCACCTTGACAGCACGGACTGACGTGGCGCCCGCGCTCTCGGGGTCGATCGGATCCGTGTCTCCTCCCGTCAGCAACCCATGGGCACCTTCCCTGGCCTGAAGCCGGCGGCGAGTGCTGGCCGTGCGACGGCAGTGACAGCCGCAGACGCCACGGCGATCGTGAGGCCTCCAGGTCGCGGCCCGGCGGTGCTGGTGGCGGCCATGCGGGAAGCGGCGGCGATCCCCCACTTCAGAAGAGCTTCACGATCTCAAGCAGCTGACGGCCGTCCTGGTGCGCGCAGTGTCAGATGGTGTGATTTCCCAGAATGAGATGAAACCATTCAAGACGCGTGCGTGGGCGGAGGGGAAGGTCACCCCAGCAGAGCTGCAACGTCTTCAAGAGATGGGCCTTTCGACGATTACATCCGGAATACTTCAATGGGATGATGAATCATTAGCTGTGCATTCCCGTCAGCTGGTCTTGGTGCATCTCCCTAAAGGCACTCCTCCCGTTGCCAGAAAGGGAGTGGCGGGGTGCTTTGGAACACACGGACTCACTGGGGTGGGGCAGCCAGGATAATCTTGTCGTCTTTGGTTCAGGCGATCCTCCCGATGGCCCATCGCGTCAGACAGCCGCTCGGATCCTGGGGTTCAGGCCAGCGACCAAGCCGCCCTGCTGCGAGGATGAGAGCCACCGCCACGGTGGCAACAGCCCTGCTGGTCTGGCTGATGCCACTCGCAGTTTTCGGGGCCGATTACTTCCGGCAGATTCATGGCGATGCGCTGTACGAACCAAGCGTTGGCCAGGAAGGCAAGGACGTGATCTGGGTGCCCACACCCGATGTCCTCATGCAAGCCATGCTGGATGTCGTGAAGATCCAACCCAGCGACATTCTCTATGACCTTGGCTCTGGCGACGGCAAGATCGTGATCGCTGCGGCCCAGCGCTATGGCATCAAAGGTGTTGGGATTGAATACAATCCGGATCTGGTTCTGCTGGCCAAGCGCAATGCCATTCGGGCTGCAGTCAGCGACAAGGTGACGTTCATCCAAGGCGACATCTTCAAGGAGGATTTCCGCGCTGCCACCGTGGTGACGCTTTATCTGCTGCCCGAGCTCAACTTGAAGCTCAAGCCCATCATCCTGGCCATGCGTCCAGGTACTCGTGTCGTGTCGAATACCTTCAACATGGGCACCTGGTCAGCTGATACCACCATCGAAGTTCCCGGCGGCAGGGGCTACTTCTGGGTGGTTCCAGCCCAGGTGGAGGGTCGTTGGCAGCTCGGCGATCCTGATCGGAAGCCTGCGGCTGAGTTGGATATTCAGCAGACGTTCCAGATGCTCAGCGGCCGTCTGCTGCTCAACGGCGAGAGCCTGAGCATCCTCTCCGGGCGGATGCGGGGTGAAGCCATCGCCTTCACCTACGGCACCAGAACAGACCGTGGCGATCAAGCCCGCGGCACGTTCCAGGGCACGGTGCGCGCTGGGGCACTGACGGGAACGCTCAACGATCAGGGGGTGGAACGGCCGATGGCAGGTCGTCGGATCATCGGCCAGGCGCCATGAGTCGATCAACAGCAGCCGACACCCAACCCGCCAGGGTGATCCAGCAGTGGGAAGCTGTGTGCCTGATCGTGGGCCTGGTGATCGGCGCCGGGATCTTCAAGACCCCCAGTCTGGTGGCGCAATTCACCCAGGATCCCGGTTGGCTGATCACGGCCTGGGTTGTGGGCGCAGTGGTGAGCTTCACCGGAGCCCTCTGTTATGCCGAGCTCAGCGCCGCCCATCCTCACATCGGCGGTGAGTACCACTTCCTCACCCTCGCCTACGGCCGCAAGCTGTCGTTCCTCTATGCCTGGACCAAGGCAACCGTGATCAATCCCGGCTCAATCGCTCTGCTGGCCTTCGTGTTCAGTGACACCATCAGCCGGGTGCTGCCTTTGGGCTCACGATCCGAAGGCCTGTGGGCGCTCGTGGTAGTGGTCGTGCTGACCGCCTCCAATCTGCTCGGTTTGCACGTCGCCACCAGCGTTCAGAAACCCCTCGTGGTGCTGATCCTGGCTGGGTTGCTGATCATCTCGGTGGTGGGGTTCGCCAGCAACGTCCACCTCAGTGCCGCACACGCGACGGCCTTCCAGAGCACGCCCCGTCCCGGCAGCCTGGGCACCGCTCTGGTGTTTGTGCTGCTGACCTTCGGCGGCTGGAACGAGGCGGCCACCATCTCCTCTGAAGTGAAGGGGGGCCATCGCGCCGCCACCAGCGTGCTGCTGCTGAGCCTGGTGCTGATCACGGCCATCTATCTGGTGTTCAACCTTTCGCTGCTGTCGGCGTTGGGCCTCACGGGGCTGGCCCAGAGTTCCGCGGCCGCGGTGGATGTCCTGGGTCAATCCTTTGGCCGGTGGGCGGAACTGGCCGTGGTGATGCTGATCGGAGCGGCCGCCCTCACCAGCATCAACGCCACGATGGTGACGGGCGCCAGGGCGAATCACGCCCTGAGCCAGGACTGGCAAGCCCTGGGGATTCTGGGTGGCTGGCAGAGACAGCGCAGTCTTCCCACCCGCAGTTTTCTGGTGCAGAGCTTGATCAGCACAGCCCTGATCGCCATTGCCGCCGTTCAACCCGATGGCTTCACCGCCATCGTGGAGTACACAGCGCCCCTCTTCTGGGCCTTCCTCACCCTGATCTCCCTTTCGTTGATCATCCTGCGTCGGCGCGCCGGTGCCGAGATCGTGAGCACCTTCCGAACGCCGCTGTTTCCATTGTTTCCGCTTCTGTTCGCTGTGGCTTGTCTCTATCTCGCCGTTTCCAGCTTCCAGCATGCCGCTGCCAATGAGTCGGCCTTCATTTCACTGCTTGTTCTGCTCTCTGGTGTTGCGGCCCTTGTGGGACTGTGCTGGCGGCAACGCAAGCTGCAGCAATGCCTCTCTGGAATTGAGGGCTGACCAGAGACCCGATAGAGACCTGACGACGCGCGACGGCCGCCCCCCCAGGGGCAGCGCACGATCCCATGACCGGCTTGCTTCCAGGTCTGGGATCCGCTGTTCTGAGGATCCGGAACCAGGGGCCGAGTGCCGGCACCAACGTGCGATAGCGCACCGCATCGTCTGTCGCTGGTGCCGTGAGCGTGGGGGTGAACACCACCGGTTCAGGTCCGTGGATCCCTGCTGCGGTGGAAATACCAGCCCGCCGACCACCACTGATCAGCCAGACCTTGCCCAGCTTTGCGGCCAGATAAGGATGCAGATCTGTCACCCGTTCTGCCTGGGAATGGGTGGGATGTCGGGTGATGGTGCTGGCGAGACTGCCAGCCCATCGGTGCGATGCCCCGCCTGCGACGGTGTGGAAGCCGCAGCAGCGAGGGGCTGATCACCACTTCTTGTAGGGCAGAAACTTTCCGCACATGGTGACTTTGACCATGTTGCCGGCTGGATCCTCCACCTTGTCCACCTCCATGGTGAAGTCGATGGCACTCATGATGCCATCACCGAACTTTTCCTGGATCACATCTTTCAACGGAAGACCATACACTTGCATGATTTCGTAGAATCGATAAATCAGTGGATCGGTCGGAACTTCTGGATCCAGGCAGCCCTTCACGGGGGGAATTGTCAGCTCCTTGGCCAGGTTCGGATCCAGATCCAGGGCCGCCAGCAGTGTCTCTGCCTCCTCCGGAGAGGCCGTGGCCTGTCCGTACAGCAAGCTGGCAATCCAGACCTCATCGCGTTGGAGAAGTGTTTCCAGCTCGGCGAAGCTGACGCCCTTGCGGCGCTTGGCGCTCAGCAGGGTTTGGCTGAGAGGGGTCAGTGGGCTCATGGCGCGTTGCTGCTGGGCGGAATGGAGGGGCCAAGCGGTGGGGGCCCGAAAGAGGCTAACCGTGCATTCCCACCGGTCATTTCAGGTGCCGTTCTTCTTCAGCAGGCCTGGGTTCAACGGGTGTGTTCACCGTCGACGACCCATGGAGCCCCGCTGCGGCAGGCCGTGGAGCTTGTCGCCAGTGGCCTCGCACCGCGATCAGCCGGCTGCCAGCGTGGAGACCCCCCGGACGACGCTGCTTGCTCCCCGATTCCGCCACCCTGCGGCCCGTTCCCAGCACAGCCGCGGTGAGCGGCGTGCTCGAAACCCTCGCCTTCTTCCGCGACCCGGATTTCGCCCGCTCCCGTTTCGAGCGCTACGGCGATGTCTACGAAACCAGCCTGCTGGGGCAGCGCACCGTGTTCCTCCGTGGTGGACAGGCCATCGCCGACCTGTTCGCCCAGGGTGAGGCGGTCGAGGGCTGGTGGCCGGACAGTGTCAGGCAGCTGCTGGGGCCGCTGTCGCTGGCCAACCGCAACGGTCCCGACCACAAGGCGCGCCGTCGGGTGGTGGGCCAGCTGTTCGCCTCCGCCGCCCTGAGGCGCTACAGCCCGGCGATCGTGGCGCTGGTGGAGGGCCTCAACCAGGAGCTGCTGGCGGCGCCAGCGCCCGTGGCCCTGGTTCCCCGGTTGCGGCGCTTCGCCTTTGCTGTGATCGCCCCCACGGTTCTCGGACTCGATGGCGCTGACCGCGACGCCCTGTTCGAGGATTTCGAGATCTGGTGCCGGGGCCTGTTCTCCTTGCCGCTCGCCCTGCCGGGCAGTCCCTTCGCCCGTGCCCGTCAGGCCCGACAGCGCCTGCTGCAGCGCCTCAGCTGCGCCACCACCCGGGTGATGACGCCACCCTCGACCGCAGGCAGATTCGCGTTCCCTCGCCCACGGAGATCGGGATCGCGGCCAGTCTGAGACCGAGCTCTCCCGCGTCGGCCACCACGTCAGGGTTGCCCAGGGCGAGTGCTGCGCGAGGCATCCCGTCGAAGCGAGCCGACTCCGGCGACTGCACCATCGTCAGACCCCCTGCAGCCCGGATGGCACGCAGGCCACGGGCGCCGTCCGATCCCGTCCCCGACAGGACGACGCCCACGGCGCGTGCCCCCCAGCTCTGCGCTAGTGACTCGAACAACAGGTCGATGCTCGGGCTGGGACCCACTCGCTCCGCAGCCTCCACAAGGGCCAGCCGATCGCCGACGAGGGTCAGATCATGATTGGGCGGCACCACGGTCACGCTGTTTGTACGGAGCGGACTCCCGTCAACAGCCTCCTCGACCTCGAACCGTGTCGCACGGGACAACAGTTCGACGAGCAACGTGGGGTGATCCGGTGCCAGATGCTGGGCAACGATGATCGCGGAACCATCAGGCGTCAATGAGCAGAGGAACTCCTGCAGGGCTTCCAGCCCACCGGCCGAAGCCCCCACACCGACCACCCGCGAGATGGCGCTCACAGTCGAGCCGGCGCCCCCATCGCCTTCCGTGGCGCTGTTCAACTACCAACTCCCCTCATTGGCCTCCACGAAGCCTACTCGGCCGTAGCCGCCTCCATGGCCCTGAGTCGGTGCAGTTTTCCCAGGGGATTATGAATCCCGTTGTGAACCTCGAAATCCCCACGAAGGAGTTGAGCCAGTTATGCATAATCATCCACCCCTCTCATTCGACCTGGACCGACAAAGGGGGTCACCTCACCTACGGTGAGAGCCCCGTGTGAGGAGAGGGGGCACATCGATCTGATGAGCCATGGGCCTTCATCCAATTCGGCCAGATCAGTTCATCGTTGAATCATCTGTGCTTGCGCAGGAATTGACGAGAGCGCTGGGTCTGGGTGGTGTGTTTGCTACGGCTGTCGGTCGCGCGGGTTCTCCCGCTCTCCCGCGGAGAGGGTGAGGGCGGGTGAAGACAACCCAGTAACGGCAACAGCAAACCGAGGCTGATCAGCAGCCCGATGCCCCTGCGATAGCAAGCGTTGTGAGGGAGCCGAATGGGATGGGCGTGGCGAGCTGTCGATCATCTTGCCACCGAGGACGAGCCCATGCACGTCGATTTCATCCTCCATGGCGTCAACTGGATCGGCGGCACTGCATGCTTGGGAGCGACTTCCTGGTGTGACTTGCGTTCTGAAAGCGATCGAGGGCGGGCTATCGCAAGCGGCAGCCTCCGGCTAGGGCCTTGCACCCGGGGCCATCGCCCATCGCCTTGATGGCAGCACTGTTGCCGGATCTCCCAGGGATGCGATCTCCCACGGCGGATCAGACTGCCCCTCGATGAGGAACGATCGGAGGCTGATTGGCGCGGGGGTACTCAGCCCATGAACGGGGTCGCGTCAGTCAACTCTGGCAACAGCTCAGTGTCCGTTGCATCACTACCACATGCCCCTCTCTGAAAGCAGTTCTTTTGTACCTGGCCTGCCAGCCATGGCGGGCTTCGTTCATTATCCATCTCGTTGTCAGAGATAGCACCCGCTTGTGTAATCCCGCGACCGCTTTCTCTGAATGCAGAGCAACTGGCCACGTCACGACGTCGGCTGTCAATCGCCATCGGAGGGTGTCAGCATCGTTCTTCCGGCTTTGGCTGGTGACGCCCTGGCCAATCAGAAGTGATACCCTTTACAGAGTGAGCATCCAATCAACCCAAGTATGACCAGAACGGGTGTCGGTATTGGACTTCTGCTTGCCTTGGCAGTCTTGCCGCCAGCGGCCTGGTCGAATTCATTCAAGCCTGCTGTGGAATCTGATTTCTGGAAGCAGACGAGAGGGGGGCTTCACTCCGCAGGACAATTGTCGACTGCGCGATGGATCTTTGTGGAAGGAATGACCAGCCCAGATCTTGATGCAGCCGAATATCTGGCTGACGCGGTACGGCAAGGCCAAGCGGTTCAGTTCCAGGGGGCCGTACTTGTTCGCAGAGGTGGCGTTGAGACAGGCTGGAGGGTGCGCGAGTTGTCGATGCGCGCCCTTTGCGCGGATGGTCGACTGGAACGTCAGGGTTCCGATGGCAGCTGGCAGGCCTATCAAGGGCGTGGACCCCAGGACAAGAAAGTGGCTTGGATCTGCAGCCTTTCCCCTTGACTCGTCGATGAAATTGTGCCGCTTCTATCTCTTCTTTTCTGCAGCTGGTCTGCTGCCCATTTCGCTGAGCTATGGCATCGCCCCCAATCTGATCTTGCCAGGGCTCCTGCAACTGCAACCCCTCGACGGAAACCTTGTTCATATCTTTCGGGCCATCATGGGGCTTTACCTTGCCACGATCGTCCTCTGGGTCCTTGGCGCTATACGGGGAGGCCCGCTGATGCGTGCAGCCCTAATCAGTGCCATTGTATTCATGTCAGGCTTGGCGGCTGGCAGGCTCCTGGGAATTTCATTGGAAGGTTGGCCAAGCCCCATGCTGATCGCCTATGCCGTTGCTGAGATCGTCTTTGCCGCCTGGGGTGTCATCTGTTTGCGGAGATTCGATGCTCAGTCTTGAGCCACCGAATGTTCGCCATACTCCGTTGTGAATAGCCGGCATCAGGTCTGAACTGCTGCAGGATCTCCCGTCTGTGGCCAGCCAGCTGAACACCATCCGTGCAAGCACCACGGAGGTCGGCACCCCGCAGGTCGCAGTGGATCAGGTTGGTGCCATTCAAATCCAGCCCATCAAGCCAGAGTCCTCCTCCGCTCAGCAGCTCCAGGGCGCTGTTGCGATGCTCAACGATTCCACGTTGCCGACGTTGAGGATGCCACCGGCACCGTTTTGCAGGCAGCTCGATTCGAAGTCGTTCAGCCGGCAGTGCTCCCAGCGGTTCGCCGCGATCAGTAGGGCGAAGGCCGCCGCTGCGGCCAGCAGCAACCGGAAGCCGAAGGATCGATCCAGCAGCCGGTAGAAGGGCTGCTGCCGTTGCTCCCGCTGGATCTCGGCCCAACGCTTGTACCGTTGGGGCCGGGGACCCGGGTTGACGCTGCGGGTGCTGATCTGCCGTTGGCCATGGGCGACATCACCTTCGAGACCATCCCAAAAAAACTTTTCTTGGTCTGATGGCATATCAGACCGGTGCAGGTTCATGGACCCGCTGCAATCGGTTTGCTGAACGTGAGAATCCGGTAGCGAATCCAGCCCCAGCGGCTCAGCTGCTCGATTCGGGCTGTGTCTTGCACCGCACTCGCCGCACCCATCGCCCCGAACAGTTTGCGCACCACCGCATAGGTGGGCAGGGTATGGAGCGTGATGTCCAGATCGCTGCGGAGCTCGAGGCCATGGCGCTTGGCTTGGCTGGCATACCGGCGTTGATCCCAGCGGCAATCGACCGGTCCGTAGGTGCCGTTGTTGAAGGGAGCACCGCGCAGGCTCTGCAGCACACGCAGCAGGATCGCCAGTGGACGGCAGGGGACAAAATCACTCAGCACCAGGCGCCCTCCAGGGCGCAGCACCCGCTGTGCTTCCTGCAGAAAGGCTTGCCTGCTTGGGAAATGAAAGATGCATTCCACAGCCAGCACCACGTCCAGGCTGTCGGCGGGCAGGGGGAGCGCACAGGCGTCAGCCACAATCCAGTCAATCGTGTTGGCGGCTCGGGGTTGCACGAACTGGCGGGCCCGTTCGATCTGGCGGGCATCAAGATTGAGACCCGTCAGGGCAAGGCCATCCCAGTGTTGGTTGAGGCTGTTGATGGTTCCGCCGAAGCCACAACCGACATCGAGCACACTCTCGCCGGCCTGGAGATGGGCCTGATCAAGCATCAATCGGGTCAGGGCTTCTGCGGCCTGCGGGAATTCTTCCATGGCAGCCAGCTCGGAGCGGTGCGGATCTTTCCAGTAACCCCAGTGCACATGGTTGCCAAAGCAGCGCTCCAGTTGGGGGTCACCCGCCTCAAGCCGCTGCAGAACCTGGTCGAAATAGGGGAGGGCGGGGGCTGGCATGCTGGGACGCTTGATGGACAGGATGGTCTGCAGGGGGAGGCGGCCGTCGCCGCGAGTCGCTGGGCCGGGCATCAGCTTGGGTGGGGCTCGGACCTTGCGATCCATCCGCCCCCAGGGCGCACCGGCCATCCTCCATGGCCGCTGCCCGCTGCCGCAACGCCTCCCTTAACCGGATGGCAATCCGCGAGGCCCTTCTTGTGCACGCCCGTGCATCCGCTTCTGCTCACCGGAGGGGCTGAATGCTCGCCTACAACGGGGCCGTCAAGGATGCTGTCCTTCGGTGAATCACGAAACTGACGCCCATCAATGCCAGGTACAAACATCCCAACGTTCGATGGCTAATCAGAATGGCGAGGAACGTCATCAGCGAGAGCACCAGGGCAATCCATGGGAAGAAGGGATAGCAAGGGGTGAGGAACGGGCGCGGCAGGGATGGTTCCTTGACCCTGAGAATCAACAGCGAAATCATCGCTAAGGTGTACAGGGTTAGCGCTCCAAAAACTGAGAGCAGGATCAAATCACTTGTGCGTCCAGAGGCAAGGGCCAGCAAGCCAATGGCGCAGTTGAGCTTGAGGGCGTTGGCAGGTGTTTGGTGACGCGGATCAAGCTTGCCAAGAACTGCCGGTGCGTGGCGCATTCGTCCAAACTCAAGTGTGGATCGACCCGAGGCCAGGATCAGCCCGTGAAAGGAGCCAACCAAGCCGAACAATCCGGCCACGTAGAGCAATTGGTAGAGGGGATGGTGGGTGCCCATCACCTTGGCAAGGGCCATCGGTAGAGGAGAGTCCGAAACACTTCCATCAAGTTTGAACACAATTGTCTGCCAACCATCCACCCCAGTGGCTCCAATGAACGTCAGCAGGGCCAGCACGGCCAGCGTGAGAGATGCAGCAATAAAGACTATTGGCAATGTGCGCTGCGGATTCACTGTTTCTTCTGCCATATTCGCAATGGCTTCGATCCCCAGGAAGCACCAAACGGCGAATGGAATGGCAGCCACAGCTCCCTGCCAGCCATTGGGCAAGGCCTCTCTTGTCAGGTTTTCCAGCTGCAGGTGCGGCAGTGATACAAAGCAGAAGACAATGAGTGATGTCACTGCGACCGCAGTGACAATAAGCTCAGCCGTGGCGGCAGCCTTGACGCCACGGATATTTAACCACGTAAATATGATATAAGTGGCAAAGGCAATGGAGAGCAGCGGTAGCCTTGGGGCAAACAGATGAAGGTAGTCACCGATGGCGAAGGCGATCGCCGGTGGTGCAAAAATAAACTCCACATTCTGATCCATGCCGGCGCAGAAGCCCCAGCTCCTGCCGAGGGCGCGGTCGGCGTAGGACATCACCCCGCCCGCCCGCGGGATCGCGCAGGAAAGCTCGGCATAGCTCAAGGTGAAGGTCAGGTAGAGAAGCGACACCACCACCAGGGCCAGGCCAAGGCCCAATGTGCCCCCCCTGGCCAAACCCAGATTCCAGCCGAAAAACAACCCGGCGAAGGCACAGCCCACCCCCATCGCCCAAAGCATCAGGGGCGTGATCGAGCGGTTGAGCTCGGCCATGGAGCAAGGATCGAAGACGCACCGACTATGGGTCCCGCCGAACCCTTGTCGACGGATGACGAACGGACACGCGCCTGATCTGGTCCCTGGCTTTGTTTTCCCGCCAGGTCATTCAGCCCTCAACTGTCCCTGGAGCCATGGCTTGTGGAGGGCTTGTTTTTGATGGTTTGAGGCCTCCCGAGACTTCGGCCATCTTCAGAGATCGGTACAATCAGACCTTGTGTTGCAGCGATTTCGCCCATGGCGGCCATCCTCGCCTTTGGTGCCCATCCCGACGACATTGAGTTCGGTTGCGGCGGCACCGTGCGCAAGTTGATTGAGAAGGGCTGGAGTGCTGTCCATGTGTGCGTGACCTCAGGAGAAGCCGGCAGCAGCACGATTGATCGGGCAACGCTGGCTGCCACCCGTGAGCAGGAAGCACTTCGGGCTGCTGAGGTGCTGGGGGCCGAGCGTGTTCATTTCCTGCGCGCTCCTGATGGGCTGACGCAGTATTCGCGGGATCACAAGATCGCCGTGATCAATCTCATCCGGGAGGTGCGGCCGGCCATCCTGTTTGTGCATGCGAGCAGTGACCAGTTTCCTGATCACCGTTTGATCCATGAGCTGGTGATGAGCGCCGTGGCCGGTGCCGCCGGCCCCTGGTACCAGGAATCCATCGGCGAGCCGCATCTGGCCGGCACCATTCTCGGTTATGAGGTTTGGCATCCCCTCAACACCTTTCAGCTCTCGGTGGACATCACCACCACCGTGGAGCGGAAGCTGGCCGCCCTCCGCTGCCATCAGTCTCAGATAGAGGCGACGCACTATGACGAAGCCTCCCTCGGCCTGGCCCGCTACCGCGGGGTGATGAGCTTCTCCAGCACTTACGCCGAGGTTTTCGAAGTGCTGCGCACCTCCCTGGGCCTGTCTGAAGGACTCGCTTGACACGGGCGCTTGATTGCCCACCATCCCCGATGGCCTTGGCTGGGCGCCCCCAGAATTGACGCTCCCATGGCTGGCTCTTCAGGCTGCGTGACTTGCTGGGACCAGCGCGGCCACTCCTTCGGCAGCTGAGCCTCGCCGCTGATCCGAACGGCAGCAGCAGGACCGTGCCGCCGGGCTCCAGCCGATGATGCTGGCCAGGCCCCCAAGTGTTCACCCCGCCTGATCACAGCCATGTCAAAGCCCCCGACTGCCGCTGCCCTGACAAGGTTTCCTGTGGCCCTGATGGCTGCCATGGCTTTCACCAGCAGCGTCGCCACGGCCGTGGCCCATCCCCTGGCGGTGGTGCCGGAGGCCGAGCGCGTAACAGGCCCTTCGACCGGGGTCGTCGATGCCCCCACCAGCAATGCTGGTGTCTTGGCGGTGCGCAGCCTCGGCAGCCAGCCCCTGGGGGGAGATTTCAGTGCCCTGAAGGGGCGGGTGCTGCGCCTGCGGGAGATCACCATCGCCCCCGGCGGCCACATCGGCCTGCACCGCCATGACAGCCGGCCTGGGGTGGCCTATCTGCTGGAGGGACGCCTGACGGAACGTCGGGGGCCGTCCTACAGCCCAGTGGTGCTGAAGGCGGGGGAAGCGGCCTTTGAAACCACGGGTGTCACCCACTGGTGGCGCAATGAAACCAGCCAGCCGGCTCGGGCCCTCGTTGTTGACATCGTCGAGGAGTCAACGCCCTGAAGAGTCGAACGCTTTGAGCCTGCGGGCCCCTCATTGATCTAGGCCCTGTGCTGAAGCAGGGCCCGATAGGCGTGCTGCAGTCCGGCGCAGGCCTGCGGGTCCAGGTCCAGCAAACTCTCCGGCCTGGAATCCCTGGCTTTCCGGGGCCGAATGCCGGTGGCTGAAAGTGTGTCCTTGAACCAGACATTGCGCTCGATCTCGCTGCCCGGCAACACGAACGCCTCTGGAACGTTGACAAAGGTCCTCAAGCGGCTGTGATCCCAGTTGCTGCTCGGGATGCTCTGAATCCAGGGGATCTTCTGCGCCAGGGATCCGAGCGTGGCGTCTGGTGCGCTGAGCAGAGCATCGAAATCCACCAGATGGGTGGCCTCTGGAAGACAATCCTGTGCCAGCCGCCCATAGCGCTCCGTATTGGCATAGCTGATCTGCATGATGTCCATGCCGTGATCCCAGATCCGCTGGCCCGCCCTGCGCAGATCGGCCAAATCAATGCTGTCACCGGCGGACTTGCCCACGAAGGAGCGCAGACGCTGCAGGTCGATCCGATCGCCGCTGCCGCTGAACCCAGCCGTGGCGCAGTGCTCAAGGAACGGCATGCTCACGCCGGGATCGGTATCAGCGGGGTCCGAGGGCAGCAGCAAACGTGTCACCACATCAGTGATTTCCTGGTTGGTGACATTCCCCTCCGCGCTGAGGAAGTGGACGGTTCGCCGCAGCAGAAACGAGTGAAAACAGTCGTCGGGTCGCCGGGTGGTGAACAGCAGGCTGCCGCCGCTGTCTTTCACCAAGGTCAGAAGCCGCAGAAACTCGGCTTCATTGCGGTTGTACGTGTGCTCCTTGATCGTGAGGATCAACGGCGGTTGAACTGGGGCCGCAGCCTGGCGGTCGCCGGCCTCCCGGTCGAGGCGCCCCTGCAGGGCCTCCACATCGGCCAGCAGGGTTGCATCGACCCTGGGGTCGTAGTGCCCATCGGCGCCGGGAATCCGGGGCAGGCCCTGGCGTCTGGCCAGATCGCGGTGCCACTCGATCCAGCCGTCTTCGCAGCCCCCCGCGACCATCCGCTCCTGCAGGCGCCACTGCAGCAGCGCCAACTGGGCCCCGATCAGCAGCAGCCGGTCCATGTCGACCTCGCTGCGAGGGTTGGGCGTCTGGTTGTGACGGCAGCCTGGCAGCACACCCAGATTGCCCGGTTCGTTGAGCAGGCCGATGGCCTGACGTCCTTCGGAGAGCTCCGCGCAACCCAGGCAGATCAGCAGCATCGTGCCTCCCTGACGGGGGCTGGAGGCAACCACGTTGAGCTGAATTCGCCGCTCGCGCAGGAAGGTTCCCAGCTGGTCGTGCAGCTCAGCCATCGCTCCTCGCCCCAGGCCCGATCGCTGGAATCCTATGCATCAAGGAACAGCCGTCAGGGCCCCTGCCAGCATGGCCAACAAGGCCTGCAGGCGTTCAGATGACGGACCCATCGGCCATTGCCGAAACGCAGCTGCTGATCAGGGAAGCCTGGGCAGCTGTGGGGCGATCCAGTCCCAGCGGGCGCATCCTGGCTCTCCCGGGCGCCTGCATCGTCGATTCCGGACAGCCATGGCTGTTCACCAACGGCGTGTTCCTCAACGAACCCGTCGCCTCGCCCGCCGATCTGAAGGCGTTGGCAGAAGCGGCACTGAACCACTTCGGGCCATCTGGCCATGGCTGGTTTCTGAGTGCGAGCGAGGAATGGCTTGGCCCCAGCGCGGAGGAGGTACTTTCCGGCCTTGGCCTCAACCGTGCCATGACGGCCATCGCCATGGCAGCAGATCAGCTCCTGCCCCCAACGCGGCCCCTGCCTGATGTGGTGGTGCGCAGGATTGACGACGAAGACACACGATTGGCGATAGCGGAGCTGAACGCGACGGTCTACGACGTCCCGCTCGAATGGGGGCACCGAGCGGTCGGCCATGGGCGACTCTGGCAAGAGCCCCTGTTCGGCCATGTGGCTTATATCGACGGCATTCCCGCCTCCGCCGGTTTTGCGATCGCGATCGCGGGGGCGCTGTACGTGGCCTGGTTAGTGACGGCGAGCCCCTACCGCGGCCGTGGGCTGGCCGAATTGGTGATGCGACGAAGCCTGGCCGAAGCGAGTCTGGCCACCGGCATCAAAAGGACGGTCCTCCACGCCTCACCGGAGGGGCTGGACCTCTACCGGCGGATGGGTTATCTCCCCGTGGCGTCGTTCCCGCTCTGGGAACCGGCGCAATCGTGAGGCCATGGCCATACTGAATCCGCAGCTCCCGAGAGATTCAGGCTGACGAGCTCCCTGCGCGGTTGATTGGCCAATCGTTGCGTTGCCATCGCCTGTTCACCCCTGCACAACGGAGCGAGCTGCCGTGGCAAACCATGACGGCAGAGTCTCCAGCCGACCCCCTTTCCTGCAAGTTAGGCAGATCATTTTGATGCACAGGCCATGACGTCAGCGCCCACGGCTTCGGCCCAGGCCTGGTTGGAGTCGTTCGCGGCGGCGTTGGCTCAGGGCGACCCCCAGGCCGTGGTGGCCCTGTTCGGTCCGGATTGTTTCTGGCGCGATCTGGTGGCCTTCACCTGGAATCTGCGCACGGAGGAGGGGCCGGAAGCCATCGCCTTGATGCTGGACGCCCGCCTGGCGGATGTGGCTCCCAGCGCCTTCTCCCTGCGCGGCGAGGCCAGCGAGCGCGACGGTGTGGTGGAGGCCTGGTTCGGCTTTGAAACCCGTGTCGCCATCTGCAGCGGCCATGTGCGCCTGCGCGAGGGCCGCGCCTGGACCGTGCTCACCGCCATGGAGGAACTCAAGGGCCACGGGGAGAGGGTGCGTGAACGCCGGCCGGTGGGGGCGGAGCACGGCGTGCATCCCGGTCGGCTCTCCTGGGCGGAGCGGCGCCGTCAGGAGCTGCAGGAGCTTGGCATCAGCCAGCAACCCGATGTGGTGATCGTCGGCGGCGGCCAGGCCGGGCTCACGCTGGCGGCGCGCCTGCGGCACCTGGAGGTACCCACCCTGGTGCTGGAGAAACAGGCCCGCCCGGGCGATCACTGGCGCCGGCGCTACAAGAGCCTCTGCCTGCATGACCCGGTTCACTACTGCCACTTTCCCTATCTGCCCTTCCCGGAGGGCTGGCCCCTCTACACCCCCAAGGATCAGCTGGCCGACTGGATGGAGGCCTATGTGAGCGTGATGGGCCTCAACGTCTGGGGTGGGTCGCCGGCCCACAGCGCCCACTTCGATCCGCAGGAGGGCCGCTGGCAGGTGACGACCGAGCGCGATGGCCAGCCGGTGGTGCTCAGGCCCCGCCACCTGGTGATGGCGCTGGGGGTGTCGGGCTACCCGACCGTGCCGCAGATCCCCGGTGCCGAGAGCTTCGCTGGCGATCAGCACCACTCCAGCGCCCATCCCGGACCCGATGCCTATCAAGGCAAGCACTGCATCGTGGTGGGCTCCAACAACTCCGCCCACGACATCGCCGCCGCCCTCTGGGAAGCCGGAGCCGCTGAAGTCACGATGCTGCAGCGCAGCTCCACCCTGGTGGCGCCGATGCCCGCGCTGGCGAAGTACGCCTTCGCCGGTTCCTATTCCGAGCAGGCCCTGGAGAAGGGCATCACGCCGGATCAATCGGACATGACGACCGCGTCGATCCCCTACCGGTTGCTGCCGCGGTGGCAGAAGCCGATCTACGACGCCATGCGCCGCGATTATGCCGATCTCTACAGCCGCCTGGAGACGGCCGGTTTTCAGCTCGATTTCGGCGCGGATGACTCGGGCGTGTTCATGAAGTTCCTACGGCGCGGTTCCGGCTATTACCTCGATGTCGGGGCCTCGGAGCTGGTGGCCGATGGCCGCATCCGGCTGCGCAGCGGCGTGTCCATCGAGCGGCTCACCGAGACCACGGCGGTGCTCAGCGATGGCAGTGCCCTGCAGGCGGATCTGGTGGTTTACGCCACCGGCTTTGGATCGATGAACCGCTACGTGGCGGAGCTGATCTCACCGGAGGTGGCCGATCGCCTCGGCAAGGTGTGGGGGCTGGGATCGGACACCCCCAAGGACCCCGGTCCCTGGGAGGGAGAACTGCGCAACATGTGGAAGCCCACCCAGGTGGAGAACCTCTGGTGTCAGGCGACAGCGAAAACTGGTCCAGATGCGACACGAAATCTGGCCCCCCTCTGCGAGCCACTGACCAGGCCCAGCGCCATGACCGCGGTGCTGTCACCTCTGGAGCAGAGCTCCCGGGATGC
>NZ_JAYGHZ010000267.1:0-16963 GCF_034931285.1 Synechococcus sp. BA-120 BA3 | reverse complement strand
GAGGGGCGCCAGCTGCTGGAGCGGGCCGATGTCCGCACTGCGGCGGCGGGGGTGCCCAGCCGCTCCCTGCTGCGGGTCGACAACGACATCCCCGGCGGCATCGCCCGCACGGCCCTGGAGCAGGGGGCCGACCTGGTGCTGGTCGGGGTGGCGCCCGGCCCCCGGCTGGGGAGCTGGCTGTTCGGCGATCTGGTGGCCGCCATCTGCCGTCAGGCCCACTGCCCGGTGGTGATGGCCCGGCTGCGTGAGGATCCGGCCGGTTTCCGCCGGTTGCTCGTGCCGGTGAAGGACCTCTCCGCGGGCGCCCTGGAGCAGTTCCAGCTGGCGGAGCGGCTGCTGCGCGCCTGCCCTCCCGGGGAGGGGGCCGCCATCACCCTGCTGCACGTGCATGAACCCTGGTTGGCCCAGGCGGAGCGTGAACGGCTGACCCGCCAGCTCCAGGCCTGGGTCCCGTCCGCCGCCAGGGCCGCGGCGACCGTGCCGGTGACGGTGGAGCTCCTGGCCGACCCGAACGTGGCCGAGGCGATCGAGCGCAGCAGCGAGAGCCACGATCTGGTGATCCTGCGCTCCCTGCGGCGCCTGGTGGAGGGGCTGCCGATTCCCGCCAGCGACCAGGCCACCGGGCTGCTGCGGCGGCTGGGCTGCTCGGTCCTGGTGATCAGCGATCCACTCCACTGACCCTGCATGGATCAGGGGCCATGACTAGACAGAGGAGAGACCCCCAGCTCCCATGCCCTACAGCCACCTTCTGGTGCCCAGCGACGGCTCCGACCTCTCGATGCAGGCCGTGCGCCATGCCGTGGCCCTGGCCGCGGCCCTCGGGGCCCGCATCACCTTCTTCCATGCCCAGGCCAGCGTGCCGGTGCAGGTGGTGGGGCTTGGCGAGATGCTCGATGCCACCACCATGGAGGCCCTGATGAGCGCCAGCCGCAAGGACGTGGAGCGCATCCTGGAGGAGTCCCTGACGGTGGCCCGGCAGGCCGGCGTCAACGCCGATGCCGAGAAGGTGATGAGCGACCTGCCCCACCAGGCCATCGTCGAGGCCGCCACCCGCCTGGGGTGCGATCTGATCCTGATGGCGTCCCATGGCCGGCGCGGCCTGGTGGGGATGCTGATCGGCAGCGAGACCCAGCGGGTGCTGGTCCAGTCCCCCTGTCCGGTCCTGGTCTACCGATGAGTGCCCTCGCCTCCGGTGGGGGCGACGGCGCCTCCGATCGGGCCTACGACATCCTGCGCTCCCAGCACCAGCCGCTGGCGGCGCTGTTCTCCCCCCGCAGCGTGGCGGTGATCGGCGCCTCCGACCGGCCGGGCAGCGTCGGCCGGGGGGTGCTCTGGAACCTGATCAGCCATCCCTTCGGCGGCACCGTCTATCCCGTCAATCCGAAGCGCGCCAGCGTGCTGGGGATCCGGGCCTACGCCACCGTGGCGGCGGTGCCCGAGCCGGTGGATCTGGCGGTGATCGCCACCCCGGCCGCCACGGTGCCCGGGCTGATCGAGGACTGCGCGGCGGCGGGGGTGAAGGGGGTGATCGTGCTTTCGGCGGGCTTCCGCGAGATCGGCGCCGCCGGCATCGCCCTGGAGGCCCGGATCCGCGATGGCCTGCGCCGCTCCGGCATGCGGCTGGTCGGCCCCAACTGCCTGGGGCTGATGAATCCCCGCACCGGCCTCAACGCCACCTTCGCCGGCACCCTCGCCCGTCCCGGCCATGTGGGCTTCCTGAGCCAGTCGGGAGCGATCTGCACCGCCGTCCTCGACTGGAGCCTGCAGGAGAACGTGGGCTTCAGCGCCTTCGTCTCGATGGGCTCGATGCTCGATGTCGACTGGGGCGATCTGATCACCTACCTGGGGGACGACCCGGAGACCCACAGCATCGTCATCTACATGGAGTCGATCGGGGATCCCCGCTCGTTCCTCTCGGCGGCGCGGGAGGTGGCCCTCACCAAGCCGATCGTGGTGATCAAGGCCGGGCGCACGGCGGAGGCGGCCCAGGCGGCGGCCTCCCACACCGGCGCCCTGACCGGAAGCGACGCCGTGCTCGATGCCGCCTTCCGGCGCTGCGGCGTGCTGCGGGTGGACAGCATCGCCGACCTCTTCGACCTGGCCGAGGTGCTCTCAAAGCAGCGCCGGCGGCCCCTGGGCCCGCGGCTGACGATCCTCACCAACGCCGGCGGCCCGGGGGTGATCGCCACCGACGCCCTGGTGCGCCACGGCGGCGCCCTGGCCTCTCTGCCGGAGGCGACCCTGGCGGCCCTTGATGGCGTGCTGCCGGAGCACTGGAGCCGCGCCAACCCGATCGACATCCTCGGCGACGCTGATCCGGAGCGCTACGAGCGGGCCATCCGTCTGGCCCTGGAGAACCCCGACAGTGACGGACTGCTGGTGGTGCTCACCCCCCAGGCCATGACCGACCCGACCGGCACCGCCGAACGGCTGGTGGCCCTGGCGGCGACCACCACCAAACCCCTGCTGGCCAGCTGGATGGGGGGCCGGGACGTGGAGGCGGGGGAGCGCCTGCTCAATGCCGCCGGCATCGCCACCTACCGCTACCCGGACGCGGCCGTGCAGCTGTTCGCTGCCATGTGGCGCTACAGCGACAACCTGCGCGCCCTCTACGAGACGCCGGCCCTGGTCACGGAAACGGACGGGGGCGGTGAGCCCCACGCCGATCGCCGGCGGGTGGAGGAACTGCTGGCCGCGGTCCAGGCCGAGGGGCGCACCCTGCTGAACGAATGGGAGGCCAAGCAGGTGCTGGCGGCCTACGGCATTCCCACGGTCCCCACCCACATGGCCCTCAGCGCCGAGGCGGCGGCCGCCGCCGCCGACGCCATGGGCTACCCCGTGGTTGTGAAGCTGCTCTCCGCCGAGCTCACCCACAAAACAGACGTCGGCGGGGTGCAGCTGAACCTGGCCGACGGGGAGGCGGTGGCCCAGGCCTACCGGAGCATGGAGAGCGCGATCGTCGCCCGGCACGGGGCGAGCGCCTTCGGCGGGGTGACCGTGCAGCCGATGCTGGAGCTCACCGGTACCTACGAACTGATCGTCGGCAGCAGCATCGACCCCCAGTTCGGCCCTGTGATCCTGTTCGGCACCGGCGGTCTGCTGGTGGAGGTGTTCCGGGACAGCGCCGTGGCCCTGCCGCCGCTGAACACCACCCTGGCCCGGCGGCTGATGGAACGCACCCGCATCCACGCGGCCCTGCAGGGGGTGCGGGGACGTCCGCCGGTGGATCTGGCGGCCCTCGAACGGCTGCTGGTGCGCATGAGCCGGCTGGTGCTGGAGCACCCGGCCATCCTCGAACTGGACATCAATCCCCTGAGGGTGGCGCCGGGAGACGGGGAGGGGGCCCTGGTGGCGCTCGACGCCCGGGTGCTGCTGCAGGCCTCTTCCGGGGCCACCTGCTTCACCCCCAGGCCGGCGATCCGGCCCTACCCCAGCGAGTACGTCCGTGACTGGCGCCTGCCCGACGGCTCGGCGGTAAGCCTGCGGCCGATCCGGCCGGAGGACGAACCCCTGATGGTGGCGTTCCACCGCACCCTCTCGGAACAGAGCGTCTACTTCCGCTATTTCCATCTGATGACCCTGGGCCACCGGATCGCCCACGAGCGGCTCACCCGGATCTGCTTCACCGACTACGACCGGGAGATGGCCCTGGTGGCGGAGCGGGCGGGGCAGAACGGCGCCCCCGCCGAGGTGCTGGGGGTGGGGCGACTCAGCCGGATCCACGACGAGAACGCGGCCGAGTTCGCGATGCTGATCGCCGACCCCTGGCAGCGGCAGGGGCTGGGCACCGCCCTGCTGGGTCTGCTGCTGGAGATCGGCCGCCAGGAGGGGCTGGAGCGGATCTGCGCCGAGATCCTGCACGAGAACCGGGGCATGCAGCACGTCTGCCGGAAGCTGGGCTTCCAGCTCCGGCCCACGGCCGAGTGCGTGCACGCCGAGATCAGCCTGCTGAATGCTGCAACTGCCTGGCCCGCTGCAGATCCACCCGTGTGATGTGGTAACCCAGCCGGCGGGCGGCGAGGATCAGTTCCGGGCAGGAGCGGCAATGGCGCAGCCCGCGGCGGATCACCTCATCCGTCTCAGCCTCATCGACGAGACGCTCCAGTTCGCTCCAGCTCATCGGGTTCTCCCACCCTCCCGTTCAAGCTGGCAACGGCGGGGCGATCCGACCAGGGGCTGGAAAGCAAGCGATGCACAGCGCAACGCAGGCGATGGGATGGGCGCGCCGTTGGCCGGAGTCGCATCCTGTCGGACATCGGCCGGGAGCCGTTCATGGATCGGTCACATGACTTCGCTTGATTGATGTCAGCCCCACCTCAGGGGTCGCTCCTCACACCGCGAACACCATGAACACCTTCCTTCGTCAGGGGTCCCGCCGCCTCGTGGGCCTGCTGGGCACCACCGGCGTCCTGGCCCTGGTGGCCACCCCCCTGGGAGCCTGGGCCGGTCCCTGGGGCCCGTCCGGCGCTCCCCGCCAGGTCGACAGCCGCCGTGTTCCCTACCCCTTGCCGACCCTGCCCAGCCCCTCGTCCTACGGCGACGGCTACGGCGGCGGCTACCGGGCCGACTATGACGTCGACCGCTACCGGGCCAACCTGCCGGTGTCCCCCGACTACATCCAGGCCCAGACGGCCCAGCGCTGCAACGTCGGCCGCCTGGTGGGCGGCATCATCGGCGGTGGCCTGGGCTACGCCGCCTCCCGCCAGGACGGCCGCACCTGGGCCGTGCCGCTCGGAGCCCTGCTGGGCCAGCAGATGGGCTGCAGCATCGGCGCCCAGCGGGCTCCCCTGCCCTGGTGAGCCCCCGGCTCAGGAAGCGGTTCCGAAGGCCACCTGACAGGCGGCATTGAGGAGCTCCGCTTCCTGGGCATTCCCCGGCACCTGGCCATTCAGCAAGCCCGACTGACAGTCGGCCGACAGCTGATAGACGCTGCCGTTGGCACTGACGTCGAAGGCCACCGTGCTGGTGCCGGTCGGTTGAACCGTGCCGAACAGCAGCTGGTACTCGGTGTTGGGCACCACGATCACGGTCTGGCTGCTGGCCACGGCGGCGTCGACGGCACTGTTGATGATCGAAGCCGTTGCCAGCGTGGCCACACCCCAGGTGGCGGCCCGGGCTCCCCACCATCCCCAGGATGGGGTGGCCCAGCCGCCGTACCAGCCATGGTTCCAGGGTCGGGCCACGCCCCAGCCCGGACGGGCCCAGCCGGGCCGGACACCGAAGGCGTTGACGTTGGCGGCGCGGGTCCAGTTGCGATTGACGTTGACGCTGCGGTTGAGGTTGCGGTTGACGTTGACGTTCCGGTTGAGGTTGGCGTTGACGTTGCGGTTGAGGGTTCCGGTTCCGGCGGGCCTGGTGAGGCCAGGGGTGCCGACCACCCCACCGGGACGCGCCGCCGGACGATTCAGTGAGGGGCCCCCCAGGCCACCACCGGCGACGCCGCTGCTCCAGCCACCGGCGGGCCGGGTGACGCCGCGGTTGAAACCGCCGGCTCCGCCAGATCCCTGGAAGCCGCTGCGACCCAGGGATCCACCACCACCGGCACGGCCGAGACCACCGCCACCACCCCCGACTCTCGCGCCGCCACCACCGCCGCCCATCCGGGCACCGCCACCACCCATGCGTGCCCCGCCGCCGCCGCCCCGGGCGATCAGCTCCGGGCCGTGGGGGGAGGCGAGCTCCAGGGCCAGGCCAGCCCCGACCGGCGAGGCGATCACACCGGCCAACAACAGGGCGAATCCGCTGAGGTTGTTCATTTCAGCAACAGGGCGCAGGCGTCGTCGTAACAGCTGGCGTCCACCCGGCCGTCGGAGCCGAAGTGCACCATCACCAGATCACGGCCCTGGAGGCGGGTGTTGGCGCGATCCTCCCTGACACTGTTGAGGTAGTTGGGGTTGACCACGCAGAGGTCCTTGCCGTTGAAGCAGACCGTGTTGGTGGAGAACCGGGCCGAGGCCCCGCGCAGGGGCCGCCAGCTCCGGGCGTCGTGGGCCCAGATCGCCATCGTCACCGGCTCCGCGGTGATGCGAACCGTCTCGACGCTGTCGCCGATGCGGTGGCGGTAAAGGGTGGCCGCGCCGCTGTCCACCGCCTCCACGGTGCAGGGCACGGGGGCAGCGCCCTGCAGCGCACACTGGGTGGACAGTCGGTAGAGCACCTTGGCGGAGGGATCCTGCTGGGCCAGGCCCGCCGAGGGGAAGGCCAGCAGCAGGCCGGCCACACAGCTGGCTACGGCCGGGATCGGACACCGCGGCCGGCGGTCTCTGTGATGACCACTGGGGAGAAGGGGGTTCCGGCGGAGAAGCATGGGACGTCAGGGCAGCCGCAGGCGCCGATGGAGGGGTAGCGATGAACACATCGTGGCCATGGCAGGTCTGAGGTGGCAACAACCGATGGCTGATCGACGGTCGCTGCTCGCCAGGCCCGGCCTCGCTAGCGTTGAAGCAGCCACAGACACTCCATCGATGGCCGTTCTCAACCGCTGCGCGATCGCGGTGGCACCCCGGCAGCCGATGGTGGACTGGACCCGGCCGTTCTGGACCCGCGAGGACATGGAAGGGCTGGGGGAGGACCACAGCCTCTACCTGATCCCCACCTACGACAGCGAGCTGGAAGCCCAGGACCGGCTGCTGGACAGCTACGGCCAGATCTTCGCCGCTGAGCTCGATCTCTGGTGCCGTGACCGCAGCCACTGGCCCCATCCCCGCAGCCTCGAGCTCTTCGAGGCCTGGTTCTCGGTCCGCTTCTTCCCCCTCGTCGAGGACCTGGACACGGAGCCGCTGCACACCTACGTCATCGATGACGACCTCCAGGACGTCCTGCGCGAGGCCATGGGCTGAGCGATGTTCTTCCGCATCCACCATCGCCTCAGCTACAGCTACGAGCGACCCGTCTTCCTGGAGCCGATGGCCCTGCGGCTCACCCCCCGCCAGGACGGCAGCCAGAGGATTCTCGAGCACCACCTGCGGCTGGAGGAGGCGCCGGCGGGCCTGACCCGGGTGATCGAGCCCGATGGCACCGACGCGACGGTGGCCTGGTTCCAGCAGGAGCGGGACCAGCTGACGATCACGGTGGACATGCTGGTGGAGACCCTGCGCAGCAACCCCTTCGACTGGATCGTCACCCACCGGGAGGCCCAGCAGTTGCCGGTGAGCTATCCGGAGGCGGAGGCGCGCTCCCTGGCGGGCTGCCGACAGGATCGGGCCGATCCGGAGGTGAGGGCCTGGGCCCAGGCCATCGCCGACCGGGTCGGCGGATCGGCCACCGCCTTCCTCAGCGCCCTCGCCGACGAGATCCACCACGGCTTCCACCATGTCGGCCGGCTGGAAGGGGAGCCCACCGAGGCGGCCGAGACGCTCCGCACCCTCACCGGAGCCTGCCGGGACACCGCCATGCTCTACGTCGCGGCCTGCCGCAGCCAGGGACTGGCGGCACGGTTCGTGAGCGGCTATTCGATGCACCATCCCCCCGAGGTGAGTGAACACGAGCTGCACGCCTGGGCGGAGGTGTACCTGCCCGGAGGGGGGTGGAGGGGATTCGACCCCAGCCTGGGCCTGGCGGTGGCCGACGGCCACGTCGTCCTGGCGGCGGCGCCCGATCACCACCTGGCAGCGCCGGTCAGCGGCCGCTACCGCGGCACCGGTGTGGGCTCAAGCCTGGCCTACCTGATCCGCCTGCAGGCCGCCGACGACCTCGGAGCGCTGGAGGCGCCGCCTCAGCCGATGATCCCGAGCTGAAGCCAGCAGCCGGCGGGCGCCAGCTTCTCGACCACCACCGGGGCCTGGTGGGTCAGCACCAGGCTGTGGGCGTACCGCTCAGCCTCGTCGCGGTGGTCGAAGGTGGGGCCGGTCACCTCGTTGGGCACGGTGGTCTCGTTCTGGTCAGCGGGTCGGACCCGGTAACGGCCGCGAGGGCTGGGATCGCTCATGGGCCCAATCTGCTCCCCGCCCAAGCCAACAGGCCCCAGCAGCAGAGTGTCTTTCGATCCGTGCCGGACTCCCCACACGCGCAACCGCCGGCGGGATGGAGCCGAAAAGCCAAAAAAAACGCCCCCGGAGACCCAGGGGCGGGAAAAAAGGGAAGCGGAGCCCGCCGGGGCCCCGTGACCCGGCAATGACTCAGTAGCGGCTGCGGCCACCGCCGCCGCCGTACCCACCGCCACCGCCGCCATAGCCGCCACCGCCGCCGGAGCGACCGCCGCCGCCACCGCCGCCGGTGCGGGGCTCGGCCTTGTTGACGCGGATGCTGCGACCCATCCACTCCACGTCCTGGAGATCATCGATGGCCTTGGTCTCGTCGGCGTCGTTGGTCATCTCGACGAACGCGAAGCCGCGCTTACGACCCGTGTCGCGGTCGAGGGGAAGGGTGCACTGGCGCAGCTCGCCGTACTGAGCGAAAAGATTCTTCACGTCTTCCACTTCGGCGTCGAAGGAAAGATTTCCGATGTAAATGGTCATGAACCTGGAAAAAACTATGAACCGATCCTTCGACAGCCCTTTTCGAAAGTGATGAGCTCGCTGGAGAGAAATCTCGGAATCGTTCCTACCCTACAGCCCCCGTGGGCCGGACCCCTCGGAGATCATGGATCGGGAAACCCGTCCGGCCGGTGACGGCGGCGACAGGAGCAGGCCGGGGAGCCGATCCGAGCGGGGCTGTGCAGCAGAAATGCAGCGTCCGGCTCACATGCGCGACATCGCCGTGATCTTGTTGAGCTTGTCCCGCTCGAGTCCTTCGAGTTCCTCGACCTGCAGCAGGCCATCCTTCACCAGGCTGGCGAAGACGAACAGCAGGCCAGGGAGACGGAAATCGAAACGCCCTTCGATTTCATGGCGCTGGATGCTGAGAAAGTCATGAAGTTTCCAGCATTCCTCGACGCTGTCCATGCGGCTGGCATGGGCCTGGACGGCCCGGATGATCCCGATCGCGGCTCTGGAGTGGGCCTTGTCGAAGGCGTGGCGTGCCACCTGCTGCTCCTGATCCGTCCACTCCAACACCGCACTCACCATGGGTCTCAACAGCTGAATTTGGACGTTAACGCCCTGGCCTGAGCGGCCGCGAGCCGGCTGCGGGGCCGTAACCATGGCCGTGATGATGCGCAACCTGACGGCGCAACTGCGGCAGTCGGAACCACGGCACCGCCGGGTGGGCATGGTGCTCGCAGTGGTAACCGAAGTGATAACAGGCCAGCAGGGAGAGGACGTGGGGATACCCCAGACTTCTTACGGCGTGGGGGCCGGCGGAAGTGGATCCGTCACCACGGTGGGGAAGGTAGGTGCCGAACAGGAACAGCTGAAACGAACTGAGAACCAGCGGCAGCACCCAGAACATGGGGACGGCCAGCGCCCGTCGGGGCTCGAGCAGCATCAGGACTCCGCCCACGGCCAGCCAGCTGGACAGGAGCAGGACCAGCTGGCGCGCGGAGAGATAGTTGCCCATGAACCGGGCGTACCAGCGCAGCGCGCCATCGCCGCTGGCCCGTCGGAAGTCCGGATCGCGGCGGCTGCCCGGGACGCGGTGATGACGCAGGTGATGGCGCCGGCAGCGGCCATAGGGAAGGCCGGCGTAAAGGAGCAGGGCCAGCCGGCCCAGGGCGTCGTTGAGCCGCGGACGGCAAGGCACCAGGGTGCGGTGCATCGCATCGTGGCCGAGGATGAACAGGCCCGTCTGCAGGAACGTCCGCAGGGCAACGGTCAGGGCGAAGCCCACCGGTGTCCAGCCGGCGGGGTCGCTCATCAGGGCCAGCACCAGGGTGGTCAGCCAGGCCCCGAAGATTCCCGTGCCCAGCAGAAGGCCCATGGCAGTCTCCCCAAGGGACAGCCCAGAGGCCAGGGCCTCCCCGGCCACGGGCCCTGCCGTCACCGGGAGGGTGGACAGACTCCTCAGCGGGCGAACTTCAGCAGTTCGGCGGGGGAGGCGAGCAGATCGATCGCCACGAAGTAGATCTTGTTGTCGGGATCGAGCAGGAAGCGCCAGGCCACGTTCATGCCGACGCCGGCGCCGAACCAGGGGGTCTGCACCTTCCCGGTCACCTTGATCTGGGTGAATCCGCCATCGGAGGGTTCACTCACGCCGGTTTCGGGCAGGAGCTTGAGGTTCTGGCAGTCCTCGCGGAAGAAGCGCAGGATGGCGTCGGTCCCGACGATGGGCCGTTGGAAGGGAGGCTGGAGGGCACCATCGGGCAGGAACAGCTGGATCAGCTGGTCGAAGTCGTTGGCATTGAGCAGATCCATGTAGGAGAGGATCGTGGGGTTGTCGATGCCCGCGATCGCGACCTTGGTGCGCTGCTCAGGAGCCGTCGGCAGCACGATCGGCTCGGCGATGCGCTCCGTGCCGTCCACCTTGCTGGGATCGAAGCCCATGTCGACGACGAAGTTGCGCAGCACGGTGATCTGCTGCCCCGCATCGATGCCCTTCAGCGAGGACAACACCGAAGCGGCGTTGGCCGAGAGCTGGTAACCCTCGGGGATGGGGGCGACGATGCCCTCCTCCATCCACTCACCCAGGCGATACCAGAAGCCGAGCTTGATGTTGACCGACCAGATCGCATAGGTACGGCAGATGTCGGTGTCCGACCGGTTGGCCAGATCCACCATCACCTGGCTCTGCTCGGCGAAGGTCATGGCCTTGATCCGGTTGAGGACCGGTTCGGCGAACTGCATGCGGGCCGCGCCGGGGGCGGCGATGGTGATGGTCTTGCCCATCTCGAGGTAGGCGAACCAGATCAGGGCCAGCTGGTCCTCGGCGCTCAGGAGGCTGAAGCGGGCCGTGAGAGCCGGCACCACATCGGCGGAGAGGGTGTCCGGAAAGATCTGGGTCGCTTTTTCGAGCGTGAACATGACAGGCACCTCCGGAAGGTCAAGAAATCTTTACAAATCCTATTGCATGGCGGTGGCGACGACGCCGCTAGGACCACCTGACACCAAGGAAAGCACGATTTCGTGTCGGTCAGCACAGCAAGCTGGACGCAGATCCAGTTCACGGTGCTGCGTTCCAGGACCTCCCGGCGATCCCTCCCGCTGGGCGACGCTCAGGGCGCTCCGGTGCTGAGCATGGCCGCCGCGGTCCAGAGCACCAGACCGGTGACGGCGAAGCCGCCGGCGGTGACCAGCCCCTGCCAGATCTGGCGGGCCAGGGGCGAGGGTTGCTCCCCGAGCCAGGCGGGACGCGGCGTGCCGGGGGACCAGGGGTTGGCACCGCGGGGCGCCCGGCTGGCGATGACGTCGCGCCAGCGGCCGTCGTAGCGGGGTGCCTGCTGGTTGAAGGGGCGCTCGCCCTGGGCCCGGCCCGGCAGGACGCGCGAGCGCTGGTAGGGCACGCTGTCGTATCCGAACGCCTCGAGGTACTCGGGCGAGTCGAGCAGGGTGTCCACCAGGGCCACCAGCCCGTGCTGGGCGATCAGAATCGAATAGCGGATCCGCTCCTGGTCGCCATACACCGGCCGGCCCAGAACCCGGCCCACCAGTTGTTCAACCAGGCGATAGTTGCTATTGCAATCATAGAAACCCTCACGAAATCGCCGGGAAAGCAGCAGACCGCGGATGAAATCCCTCATGGTGATCTGTCCGCTGCGCAGCTGGGATTCCAGCACGGCTTCACGGTCCACCTTGAAGGCGTGAAAGAAGATCTGGCGGTAGGCCTGCTCGATCTGGACGTCGAGGCTGAGGCGGTCTCCGGAGGCCTTGCGGGTCTCCAGGGTGGCGACGGCCTGGCGGGGGGATTCCTCACTGGCGATAGCGAAACTCGGCACCCTGGCATTGAGGCTCGAGGGTCGGGCGGCGAGCAGAGGAAGGGCCATGGAGGGATTCAGGGTGAATGACCCGGAAAGATAACCGTGAACAAAAGTGGCCTTGGGCAACCGGCCGGATCCCTCACACAGCTTTACTTTTCTGGCCGGTCACGGGTGGCGCCGGCAGCGGTGCGGGGCGCTCGCCGGCTTCACAGTCCAGCCTCAGGACCCGTTCAAGGGTCTGGTTGCGATAGTTTCTGAGGCAGTACTTGCAGCCGCCGGTGGTCTGGAGATGACGTTCCGGTGTGATCACAATCTCCCGGACAGGATGCTCCAGACAACGGATCTTGATCGGGCTGCGGTAGCTTTTGTAGTTGATCTCGGAATAATCATATCTCCCGCCGAATCGGGACAGGGCTCGCTCCAGAAACGTGGCTTCATCGATCCGTAAACCCATTGGTCGATCCGCGGGAGTCAGGGAGGAAAAACCCAGGCTTAAGTGGCCCGGCTGAACGAGGATTCCGATCCCCATGCCAGGGTCGGGTCCCCACGGGCTTGAGCGGAGGCCGGAGGCCGGCCCAGCCGGCTGTTGTCAGGGGCTGTTGTTGGGGCTGCTGTCCGGAACCGATCGACGGGTTCGTCGGTGCCGGAACTCAGGGGGATTCTGCCGCCGAAGCCCCGCTGGCTGGCCCAACGCATGAATTCTCCACACTTCGCCGCGTTCAGGGGCAGGGAGACCCGGGGGTGGCCAGTTCCTCGGTGATGACCCGGAAGCCGGTGAGCTGGTGATCGCCGAAAGAACGCAGGAAGGGCACATCCGCCGCATCCCGCCCCCGGGCGATCAGCACCCGGCCGATGCGGGGGCGATTGTGACGGGGGTCGAAGACGTGCCAGCGATCCTCGAGAAACGCCTCGAACCAGGCCGAGTAGTCGATCGGTTCGGGCAGGGGCGTGGTGCCCGTGTAGCCCAGGTAACCGGTGCAGTAGCGGGCGGGAATGTTGAGGCAACGGCAGAGGCTGATGGCCAGATGGGCGAAATCGCGGCAGACGCCGCGGCCCTCCCGCAGGGCGTCGTGGGCGGTCTTGTCGCTGCGGGCGGCGCCGTAATCGAAGCGGAGCTGCTCGTGCACCCAGTCGCAGATGGCCTGCACCCGCGACCAGCCGGGCCGGACGCCGCCGAAGCGCCCCCAGGCGACCTGGGCCAGGCGATCGGTGTCGCAGTAGCGGCTGGGGTTGAGGAAGGGGTAGGTGACGATCGGCAACGCCCCCACCGGGCACTCGCCCACCTCCGGCGCCACCGGATCGGGCAGGCCCGGGTCGGCCACCACCACCTCAAATCCCAGGGTCGTGCTGCCGCTGGAAGCCACGAAGCGGCAGGCACGGTTGCCGTCGGCGTCGGTGAGCACTTCGGCGATCCGGTCGGGGCTGAGCCGCAGCCGCTCGGGGCCGCGGCGGTCCTCCAGGCGGCTGCCGTGGGGATGGATCAGGGCGAGCACCGGCGTCGGAGCCCAGCAGGAGAGGGTCAGTTCGCAACCAAGCCGGATCAACATGGCGAAGGCATGGCGAACGGCGCGACCCCGATCGTCGATTGTGGCCCCCCGGGCGGGGATCAGGGGGGGCAGGGGAGCCGGCGGTACGGGAACGCTGGCCATCAGGGCCAATAGCTGCTAGTACATGTGTATCGCTTTCCCTGGCCATGCTCCCCGATCCGGACTCCGCTCCAGACCCAGCCGCGCGCCCTTGTCCAGACCGCGACGCCTGGCCCTATCTGGGGCCGGAGCAACTCCTCCCCAGCCGCAGTCGACGCGTCTGCCTCACCTGCCAGTGGTTCCGGCACCACACCGACGCCGACGGCATTCCCCTGCTCAGCTGCCAGTGGCATCAGGCCTTGATCGGCCATGGCGACCACCTCACCCGGCGCTGTCCGAGCTGGCTCGAGCCGCTGCAGCGGGGCTCCGGCTGGTGCCCGGAGGCCGCCTGAGGCCCTGCTCCGGACGCGGTGGGGCCCTCGATAGGGTGGGCTCGCCCGCCCCCGTCCGCATGGCCCCCGACCGCATGGCCATCGTCCGCGCGCAGGGCCTCGGCAAGACGTACCGGGTGGCCGACAAACAGCCCGGACTGGCCGGCACCCTGCGTCACTTCGTCCATCGCCGCGAGCGCCTGATCGCGGCCGTGCAGGACGTCAGCTTCGCCATCGCGCCCGGGGAGTTCGTCGGCTTCCTGGGGGCCAACGGCGCCGGCAAGACCACCACCCTCAAGATGCTCACGGGGCTGATCCATCCCACCAGCGGCACGGTGGAGGTGGCCGGCTGCCAGCCCCAGCGCCGCGAGGCGGACTTCCTGGGTCAGATCACGCTGGTGATGGGCCAGAAGCAGCAGCTGATCTGGGATCTGCCGCCGCTGGATTCCCTGCGGGTCAACGCCGCCGTCTATGGCATCCCCCCGGCGGAGAGCCGCCGCCGCATCGCCGAGCTCGCGGAGATGCTCGAGCTGGGGGACGAACTGCGCCGGCCGGTGCGCAAGCTCTCCCTCGGCCAGCGGATGAAGGCGGAGCTGCTGGCGGCCCTGCTGCACCGCCCGGCGGTGCTGTTCCTCGATGAACCCACCCTGGGGCTGGATGTGAACGCCCAGGCCCGGGTGCGCACCTTTCTGGCCGACTACAACCGCCACTACGGGGCCACCGTGCTGCTCACCAGCCACTACATGGCTGACATCACCGCCCTCTGCCCGCGGGTGCTGCTGATTCACGAGGGCCGCCTCTTCTACGACGGCAGCCTCGAGACCCTCACCCAGCGGCTGGCGCCCTGCCGGGAGGTGCGCCTGGAGCTGCACGCGCCCCTGGGGGCCGAGGCCTTCGCCAGCTACGGCGAGGTGGAGGCGATCGAGGGCCGGGAGGTGCGGCTGCTGATCCCGCGGGAGCGGCTCACCGAACAGGTGGGACGGCTACTGGCCGACCTGGCCGTGGTCGATCTATCGGTGTCCGACCCGCCGATCGAGGACATCATCGGCCGACTGTTCCATCAGGGTGCCCTGGCATGACACGCCCCCTGCCCCAGCGGCTGGGGCACGCCCGCCGCATCGCCGCCGTACTGCTCTCCAGCCAGTACGCCTACATGCTCGAGTACCGGGCCGAGATCGTCCTCTGGGCACTCTCGGGGGTGCTGCCCTTCATCATGCTGGGCCTGTGGAGCGCCGTTGATGCCGGCGGCGGTCTGGGGATGAGTTCCCTGCAGCTGGCCCGCTACTTCCTTTCAGCGTTCGTGGTGCGCCAGTTCACGATCGTGTGGGTGATGTACACCTTCGAGGAGGACAACCTCAACGGGCGTCTGTCTCCGTACCTGCTCCAGCCCCTGCCCCTGGTGTGGCGCTACGTGGCCGCCCACCTCTCGGAGCAGGCCACCCGGCTGCCGTTCGTGGCGCTGCTGGTGGGGCTGTTCTTCCTGCTCTATCCCGCCGCCTTCTGGTGGCCCTCCATCTCGTCGGTGCTGCTGGCGGTGCTGGCCACCCTGGCGGCCTTCGCCCTGCGCTTCCTGATGCAGTTCACCCTGACCATGGTCTGCTTCTGGAGTGAGAAGGCCAGCGCCCTGGAGCGCCTCCTCTATCTCCCCTACCTCTATCTCTCCGGCCTAGTGGCGCCCCTGGCCCTCTATCCCGAGGGCGTACGCACCTTCGCCTTCTGGACCCCCTTCCCCTACATGGTCGATGTGCCCGCCAGGATCCTGGCCGGTGAGACCGTGCCGGTGCTGCAGAGCTTCGCGGCCATGGCCGCCTGGGCCGCCCTGCTGCTGCCGATCAACCTGCTGCTGTGGCGGCGCGGCCTGCGCCACTATGCGGCCATGGGGGCGTGATGGGCCGTTACCTCACCACCCTGCGGGTGTTCTGGATCGCCTCGCTGACGGCCGAGCTGGAGTACCAGGCCAACTTCCTCATCGAGCTGGTGGCCACGGCCGGCAATCTGGTGGGCAGCATCTTCGTGCTGTCCCTGTTCTATGGACGGGGCCAGTCCCTGGGGGGCTGGAGCTGGGAAGGGGCCCTGGTGGTGCTGGGGGTGTACACCCTGCTGGAGGGGATCACCAGCACCCTGCTGCAGCCCAACCTCAGCACGATCGTGGCCCACGTGCGCACCGGCAGCCTCGATTTCGTCCTGCTCAAGCCGATCGACAGCCAGTTCTGGCTCTCGGCCCGCACCTTCTCCCCCTGGGGCCTGCCCGGCATCGCCCTGGGGGCCGGCCTGATCGGCTACGCCGCCTGGAAGGCCGGCGCCACCCCGGCGCCCCTCACCCTGCTGGGGGCGGCCCTGATGCTGGTGGCCAGCCTGATGATCCTGTACAGCCTCTGGTTCGTGCTGGCGGCCAGCAGCATCTGGTTCGTGAAGATCTGGAACGCCACCGAGGTGCTGCGCAGCGTGCTGGTGGCGGGCCGCTTTCCGGTGAGTGCCTTTCCGGCCGGCCTGCGGGCCTTCTTCACCTTCATCGTGCCGGTGGCCTTCCTCACCACGGTGCCGGCCGAGGCGATCCTGGGTCGGGCCTCCGGCCCCTGGCTGCTGGCCGGCGGCGCGGTGGCCATCGCCGCGGTGGTGGTGAGCCGCTGGTTCTGGCGATTCGCCCTGCGCTTCTACACCTCCGCCTCCAGCTGAATGGAGCCCCTCGTCCCCCTGCCCCTGGCGGCGCTGCCGGCCCTTCCCCCGCTGGCCCTGGCGGTGGTGGGCCATGTGGAGGTGGTGAGCTTCATCGGCGTTCACCATCTGCCGGCGGCCGGCGAGATCCTCCACGCCGACGACTTCTGTGAGCTCCCCGCCGGTGGCGGCGCCGTGGTGGCCGTGCAGATGGCCCGTCTGACGGGACAGCGGATTCCGTTCTTCACCGCCCTGGGCGACGACGCCCTCGGCCGCCGGGCCGCCGTGGAGCTTGAGGAGCTGGGGCTGGAGCTGCACATCGCCTGGCGGGCGGCGCCGACCCGGCGGGGCCTCACCTTCATCGACGCCGGCGGCGAGCGCACGATCACGGTGATCGGCGAGCGGCTGATGGCCACCGCCGCCGATGGGCTGCCCTGGCAGCGGCGGGGCCAGGCCGACGGGGTGTTCGTCACCGCCACCGATGCCGGCGGGCTGCAACTGGCCCGGCGAGCCAGGGTGCTGGCCGCCACGCCGCGGCTGCGGCTGCCGGTCCTGCGGCAGGCGGGCGTGACCCTCGATGTCCTGATCGGCAGCGCCACCGACCCCGGCGAGGCCTGCCGGAG